>NZ_JBXEJE010000006.1:0-246174 GCF_056820935.1 Streptomyces sp. Q2
CGGGCCGCCGGATGGGCAGCGCGCCCGTACGCCCCGAGCCCTTGGCGCGCCCGCACGCCTCGGCGGGCCGCACGCCTCGGCGGGCCGCACGTCTCGTGGGGGCCGTTCGCCGCGCGGTTCTCGCGATGGTGCCTGGCTTCGCGCAAGCCGCCCGTTCCCGGCCAGAGCCCCGCCCGTCGCCCCTGAGCGCCGAGCCCTCTCGCATACCCGCACCGTGACGAGGAAAGATGGGAGGTCGAGCGTCGGAGCAAGCCATGCGGAGGAACGGACATGCAGCATGAACGAGCGGGTCGGCCGGCCGGTCCGGAGGACCTCGTCGACATCGCGCGGCTGGTCACCGCGTACTACTCGCTGCACCCTGATCCGGCCGACCCGGCGCAGCGGGTGGCGTTCGGTACGTCAGGACACCGCGGGTCGTCCCTGAACACGGCGTTCAACGAGGACCACATCGCCGCGACCAGCCAGGCCATCTGCGAGTACCGCAGCGCGCAGGGCACCGACGGGCCGCTCTTCCTCGGGGCCGACACCCACGCCCTGTCCGAGCCCGCCCGGGTCACCGCGCTGGAGGTGTTCGCCGCCAACGACGTGACCGTGCTCATCGATGTCGCCGACGGCTACACGCCCACCCCGGCCGTCTCGCACGCCATCCTCGCCCACAACCGCGGCCGCGGCACCGGCCTCGCGGACGGCGTGGTCGTCACCCCCTCGCACAACCCGCCCGCCGACGGCGGTTTCAAGTACAACCCGCCCAGTGGCGGCCCCGCGGGCTCCGAGGCGACCTCCTGGATCCAGGACCGCGCCAACGAGATCATCGCGGCGGGACTGAAGGACATACGCCGTATCCCGTACGCCCGGGCCCTCAGCGCCGCGGGCACCGGCCGCCACGACTTCCTCGGCAGCTACGTCGCCGACCTGCCCGCCGTCCTGGACCTGGACGCGATCCGGTCCGCCGGCGTCCGTATCGGCGCCGACCCGCTCGGCGGGGCCTCCGTCGCCTACTGGGGCCGGATCGCCGAGGAGCACCGGCTCGACCTGACCGTGGTCAATCCGCTCGCCGACCCCACCTGGCGCTTCATGACGCTGGACTGGGACGGCAAGATCCGCATGGACTGCTCGTCGCCGTACGCGATGGCCTCCCTCATCGAGCAGCGCGACCGTTTCCAGATCGCCACGGGCAACGACGCCGACGCCGACCGGCACGGCATCGTCACCCCGGACGCGGGCCTGATGAACCCCAACCACTACCTGGCCGCCGCCATCGCCTACCTCTACGCCCACCGCGAGCAGTGGCCCGACCACACAGGCATCGGCAAGACCCTGGTGTCGTCCTCCATGATCGACCGCGTCGCCGCCGATCTCGGCCGGCGCCTCGTCGAGGTGCCGGTCGGCTTCAAGTGGTTCGTGGACGGCCTGGTCGACGGCTCGCTCGGGTTCGGCGGCGAGGAGTCGGCGGGCGCGTCGTTCCTGCGCCGCGACGGCTCGGTGTGGACCACCGACAAGGACGGCATCATCCTGGCGCTGCTCGCCTCCGAGATCACCGCCGTCACCGGGAAGACCCCCTCGGAGCACTACGCCGCCCTGACGGCCCGCTTCGGGAATCCCGCCTACGCCCGCATCGACGCCCCGGCGACCCGCGAGGAGAAGGCGCTGCTCGCCAAGCTCTCGCCCGCGCAGGTCACCGCGGACACCCTGGCCGGCGAGGCGGTCACCGGCGTCCTCACCGAGGCCCCGGGCAACGGCGCGGCCATCGGCGGCATCAAGGTGACCACCGAGAACGCCTGGTTCGCCGCCCGCCCCTCGGGCACCGAGGACGTGTACAAGATCTACGCCGAGTCGTTCCACGGACCCGACCACCTGCACCGGGTCCAGGAGGAGGCCAAGGACGTGGTGATGGCGGCCCTCGGCGGCTGACGGCCTGGACGCGGGCGGGATGCGGGCGACGGCGAAGCGAAACGCGCCGTCGTCCCCGCCGGGCGTTAGCCACGCGTACACCCCCGCGCCCGCACGAGCCGCAGAGCCGCGTGCGCGCAGCGGGGGCAGCGGGCGGTAGGACCGGCTCGGGGCCGCAGACTGCCGACTCGGCGAGCGGCCCCGAGCGGGCGCACCGGACTGCGCCTACGGGGTCGCCGGTACGGAGACGCTCGTGCGCGGGGGAGCGGCGCACGGCAGCTCACTTCCAGTCGTATGCGTATGCCGCGACCCAGGTGACGTCGAGCTGCGCGCTGCTGCCTGGAGCCGCGCCGGGCCCCTGCAGCGCGCTTTCGTTCTGCAGCACCCAGGACAGCGGGTGATCCGGCACGTTGCGGGTGTCGTGCCCGGTCTGCCGACCGTCAACGAAGAACCGCACGTTGCCCGGTGTCCACTCGGTGGACACGGTGTGCCACTCGGTCCAGTCGTCACTGCCCGGGAAGTAGCCCTGCTTGCCGCCACCGCACGGATGGTGGAAGGCGGTGAGGGAGCCGGTCCACTCGCCTTCCGGGTGGTCCATCTCGCAGCCCCGACCGTAGTGCAGCCAGGCGGACTTGTAGCCCGGAGCCAGTTTCGTCACCTTGATGCGGGCGCTGTACTTGCCGTACTTCATCTGCATGACCGCACGTGGCACCACTGCCGCGGCGTGCACCGGGCCTCCGTTGTCGGGTCGCCACATCCGTATGAACATCCGCCCGTCGCCGTTTGCCGCAGGACCGACGCTCACGGTGTCCTCCGGGTGGTAGACACCCACCACATCCCGGCCCCGGCTGTTGGCAGTGTCACGCCAACCCGTCGGATAGGCCCACCAGTTGTCGCGGAACTTCCCGCTCAGTCCGGCGCAGTAGGCGGCGGACGTGTCGGCGTGGTGATCGCAGTCGCTGAACGCGCCCAGCGGCACCCGGTCGCCGTTGAAGTCCTCCGCGAGGACCTGCCAGAACGGACCGCAGTCACCGCGGGGCAGACTCGCGCCCGTACTGCGGCAGGCATCGGCCACGGCGGGCGCGGCGGGCGCGGCGTCGGCCCGGGGAAGCCCCAGGGCCGCGGCCACGAGCATGAGCCCCACGGACATCAACAGGATTCGCTTGTTGTGAGGGTGTGGCGCTGCGTGTGAACCCATCCCAAGGCTCCCTCGAGGTTCAGCTGCCGGCCGTCGTCCGTCCTCCCCGCGAGGGGCTCCGGAGGAAGGCCCGGAACCGCGCGGGGCTGTACTCCGCGAAGGAGCATCCTCGCCCGCGGGCCCGTGCGGCGCCACCCCGTGAACGAGCCGTGAACCGGACGGCCATGCTCCGCTGTCACCGGGCCGGAGGGGCGGCGAGCCTCGGGAGTCTCAGGTTGTGGGGACGGACCGGAACCTCGCTGCAGGACACCGCTTCAGAACTCGCGGTCGATGCCGGTCACGATCGCCGCGCCCAACGCGGCGTCCTCCTCGGCGAAACCACTGTCACGCAGGGCACGGGAGACCAGCCGCACCGCTTCGGACTCGGCTCCGGACTGATCAGCGGCCTCGACCTCGACCCGGGCGGCGAACATGCCGCCCTCGTCCACGGTCAGCAGACTCAACTCCTCGCTCTCCCCGAGATCCGTGTTCCTGGGGTCCTGAGGCCGAAGCCTGCGCTCGATCTCCGAGCGGACGTCGCCCGGAACTCCTCGGAGGAACGTGCCAGGGACGGTGATGACATACGTGGTCACCGGGACTCCTTTCGACTCTGTAGCGCGCGTCCTCTTGACCCTTCTGCACTCTCAACCGTCACACACTTCCTGCGCGTCTTCCCGGTCGGCGGCCGGGAATGCGCCTGCGGATGCCTCATCGATCCTGTCGTGCGTCCGCCTGGCGCCTGGACATCCACGGCAACCCGACCGGCAGCCCGCGCCGCTTCTTCTGCAACCTGACCGGCACCGCACCCCACCGTGACGCCCAGGTCCGCCACGCCCTCACCCGCCTCCTGCACTGGGCCAGAGCTTGTGCTGTGCAGGCGATCGCGGTCGAGGACCTGGACTTCGATGCGGACAAGACTCGCGAGAAGCGCGGTCGCAGGAAACGCTTCCGTCAGCTGATCTCCGGCATGCCCACCCGCAAGCTCCGCGCTCGGCTGGCGTCGATGGCCGACCAGACCGGGATCGCGGTCATCGCCGTCGACCCGGCCTACACCAGCCGCTGGGGCGCCCAGCACTGGCAGAAGCCTCTCACCACAAAGAACCGTAAGACCACTCGCCATGACGCTGCTGCCGTGGCGATCGGAAGGCGCGCCCAGGGACACCCGATCCGGCGACGGACGACACCGCCCCCACAGCACCGGAGTGATGCGATGGGGCATCGGACCGTCCAGGCCGATCGGCGTTTTCCTGGGCGTGAGGAATCCCGCCCCCGCATCCCCGGACCACGGACACGATCCGTCGCCCGGGCGCGGAGTGAACGCGGGCAACCAGAACGCCCAACACCGTTTGGGGCGTTCGGCCGAGCATGGGTTCTGGCAACAGGACTCACTCCCGCTCAGTCTCTAGGAACGGTGCGGTTTGACGGATTCGGGTCTGCCGGGGTGGGCAGGGAGCTGGCAGTGTGTGGCATGAACATGCCTTCCTCAACCCCCCCACAGGAGGTCGACCATGTACTCGCGCGCGTTCGTCCATGGCTTCACAGCTGCCTTGACGGCGGCTCTCACCCTGGCCGGTGGACAGGCCTACGCGGCTGCCCCAAGCTCTGGCGATCAGCTTCTCGCGGCCCGCGTCGTCACCTACGACGCCGGCGCGTCGGCGGAGTTCAAGACCGCTGTCGACCGGGGCGCGGCGATCTGGAACGAGAGCGTGGACACCGTCGAACTGCGCCCGGCGGCCGCCGGACAGCGCGCCAACATCCGCATCCTGGCCGACAACGGCTGGCCCCGGGCGCTGACGACCTCGCTCGGCAACGGAACCGTCTACATCGGACGACAGGCCGTCAACGAGGGCTACGACACGGTCCGTATCTCGGCGCACGAACTCGGCCACATCCTCGGCCTGCCGGACCGCAAACCCGGCCCGTGCACCAGCCTGATGTCGGGCTCCAGCGCCGGCGTCTCCTGCACGAACCCGTACCCGAACGCGGCCGAGAAGGCGGAGGTCGAGGGCAACTTCGGTACGGCGCTTGCCGACCCGGCACCGGCTGTCCGCAACGTGCTGATCGTGGACTGATTCACGGACGTGCGCGGGGACGGGAACGGCCCGTCGCCGCGCACGTCGGCCAGCGGCAGCGGTTACTGGTGCCCTGAGCCCGGTCGGCCCCTTGACGGCGTAGGACAACCGGCCGAGTGTCCGACTCCGCCCACCGTCAGCGCGTCCGGCGGGACAGCCAGGCGGCGGCCAGAGCACCGGAGATGTTGTGCCAGACGGAGAAGACCGCGGCCGGCAGGGCGGCCAGCGGACTGAAGTGGGCGGTGGCCAGCGAGGCCGCGAGCCCGGAGTTCTGCATGCCGACCTCGAAGGCCATGGCACGGCTTCCCGGCTCACCCAGCCGGGCGGCTCGTCCCGCCCCGTAACCCAGCGCCAAGCCGAGGCCGTTGTGCAGCACGACGGCGACGAAGACCAGCAGCGCCGCCGACTTGATGGCATCGGCGCTGCCCGCGACCACCACGGTCACGATCACGCCGATGGTGAGGGCGGACAGCCAGGGCAGCACCGGCAGGGCCCGCTGGACGTGGCGGGCCGCCAGGAGCCGTACGGCGAGGCCCGCGAGCACGGGCAGCAGCACCGTCTTGAGGATGTCGGTGACCATGGAGCCGGCGTCGACCGGCAGGTACTCGCCCGCCAGGAGCAGTGTCAGGGGCGGTGTGACCAGCGGGGCCACGAGCGTGGAGACCGTGGCCACGGACACGGACAGCGCCACGTCACCACGCGCCAGGTACGTCACCACGTTGGAAGCGGTGCCGCTGGGGGCACAGCCGACGAGGATCACGCCCGCGGCGAGCTGTGGCGGGAGCTGGAGCAGGTGGGCGACGGCCCAGCCGAGCCCCGGCATGATGACGTAGTGCGCGACCAGCCCGAGGGCCACGGCCCAGGGCCGTTTGGCGACGCCGCGGAAGTCCTGCGGAGTCATGGTGACGCCCATGCAGAACATCACCACCCCCAACAGGTACGGCACCGCTTCGCCCCAGCCGGTGAAGCTCCCAGGGAACAGAAGCCCGAGAGCGCCGGCCGCGAGGACGAGGATCGGGAAGACGGTGACGGCGCGTCGGGCGGAGTGGTCGCCGGCGGCGTCGGTGCCACGGGGTTGCAACTGTTGACGCTGGTCGTGCTGTTCGTGCTGGTCGGGTTTTTCGGGTTGTTCGGTACTCACCGTCCGAGCACAACGCCTGGCAGGGGCATGACGCAAAGACGTCTCGCGATGTGATCAACCCATCCTCAGTCCGCGATCGCGGTTTTGATGAACGGAGCGTCCCGCGTCAGTTCCCGGAACCCCACGCTGTAGTACGACCCGCGCGCCTCGGATGCCCCGGCGCACCCAGACAGGCGACCGTCATATCAGTGGCCCCGGCCGCCCGCGCCAGACGCATCCCGTGCAGAAGCACCGCCCTTGCCAGGCACAACGCGCGAAGCGCATCGCCGTGACGGCGTTGTTGTCCCAGCCCCCACATGTGCGGAGGGGTGCGCGGTCAGTGCAGGAAGTCGGCGATGAGGGCGGCGAACTCGTCCGGTGCGGCGAGGCGGATGCCGAGGTCTTCGGCCTTGGATCGTTTCGACCCGGCACCTTCGCCCGCCACGACGAGGCTGGTCTTCTTCGAGACGCTGGAGGAGGAGCGGCCGCCTGCGCGTTCGATGAGCTCGTTCATCTGGTTGCGGCTGAGCTTGTCCAGGGCGCCGGTCATCGCGCCGGTCACGACCACCGTCATGCCTGCCAGCGGCCCGCCGGCCGCCTCGCTGTCGTGGGGGCCTTCGTGATCGTCCGCGTCGCTGCCTGCCGGAGTGGGCGGGGTTGCGCCGGGTTCGGTCATGTTCACCCCGGCCGCGGCGAGTTTGTCGACGAGCGGGGCGAGTTCGGCGAGTTCGGCGACGATGGACGGGGCCTTCTCGGTGCCGATGCCCTCGACCTGCTGCATCGCCGTGGCGTCGGCGGCGCGGATGGCCTCCATGGTGGCGAAGTGGCGTGCGATCCGGCGGGACATGGACCGGCCGGTGCCCCGCACTCCGAGGGCGCACAGCACCCGTGACAGCGGCTGCTCCTTGGCCCGGCTGATGCCGCTGAGGAGGTTGTCGGTGCTGGTCTCGCCCATCCGCTCCAGTCCGAGCAACTGCTCGCGGGTGAGGGCGAACAGGTCGGCGAGATCGGCGACGAGGCCGGCTTCGACGAGCTGGACGACGCGGGTGTGGCCAAGGCCCTCGATGTCCAACTGGTCGCGGCCGGCGGCGTAGGACAGGGCGGCGACCAGGTGGCAGTTGCGCCCGTTCTCACAGCGCCAGCGCTGCTCGCTGGTGTCGATGCCGGACCCGCACCGCGGGCACACCTCGGGGAAGGCGATGGGCTGTTCGTCACCGGTGCGCAGGTGGGCGACAGGGGCTTCGATGCGGGGGATCACGTCACCGGCCCGGTGGACCATGACGTGGTCGCCCAGGCGCAGGTCGCGGCGAGTGATGTCGCCGGGGTTGTGCAGGGTGGCGTAGGTGATGGTGGCGCCGTCGATGGTGACCGGTTCCAGGACCGCGCGCGGGGCGATGACACCGGTGCGGCCCACGTTCCACTCCACCTCCAGCAGCCGGGTGATCTTCTCCACGGCGGGCAGCTTGTAGGCGATCGCCCAGCGCGGGGCACGTGAGCCCGAGCCGGCGGCCCGCTGGTCGGTCGCGAGGTCGGCCTTGATGACGACCCCGTCGATGCCGAACGGCAGCCGGGCCCGCAGCTCGGCGATCTCGCTCACCCGGGCCAGGACCTGCTCGGTGGTGTCGGCGGTGATGCCGGGCACGGCGGTAGTACCGGTGGTGTTCACCCCGTACGCCGCGGCCTGCCCCATGAGGTCGCTGTGCGCGAGCTCGAGGAGCCGCTCCGCGAGCGCGGTCTCGGTGCCGGGCACGGGGAGGAGTCCGTAGCCGAAGAACGTCATCGGCACCGTGTAGGCACGCTCCCTGGCGCGCAGACTGCCGGCGGCGGCGCCGCGCGGGTTGGCGAACGGCTGCCCGCCGTGCGCGGTGCGCACTTCGTTGGCCTGCTCGAACTGGGCGGTGGTCATCAGGACTTCACCGCGTACCTCCACGGTGACCGGCTCGGCCAGCTCCTGCGGCAGCCCCTCGACGGTGCCGATCGCGTGTGAGACGTCCTCCCCGGCCGTCCCGTCGCCGCGCGTGATCAGCTGTCTCAGTTGGCCGCGGGTGTAGCGGGCGGCGATCGCGAGACCGTCGAGTTTCGGCTCGACACTGAACCGGGTGACCTCCCGGCCGATCCTGCGGGCCAGTGAAGCGGTCCAGGCGGTGAACTCCTCCGGGGAGAACACGTTGTCCAGGCTCAGCATCGCCACCGTGTGCGGGACATCCCCCTCCACCGCACCACCGGCGACCTTCCCGGTGGGGGAGTCGGGCAGCACCTGGTCGGGGTGGTCGGCCTCCCAAGCCGCGATGCCGCGCACCAACCGGTCGTAGGTGTCGTCGTCCATTGGCGAGGTGCCGCCTTCGTAGTAGGCGGCCGCGGCCTTCACCGCATCCTCGACCGCCTGCGCGTAGGCGGCGGCATCCACGATCTGAGCAGCTGGTGTCGTCATGCCCCTCATCCTGCCTGCCACCACTGACAACGCCCCGGCACCGCCACCGGCCAGACCGTGCGGGACGGCCACGTCCGCGGCGCGGTGGTCAACCAGGCCTGCTTCCACGATCGGCTACCGCGTGCGACCGACCATGTCGTGATCGCACGTGTCATACGGGCATGACAACGACGCCTTCACCGCCCTCACACGAAGCCACCAGCGGCCGTCGCGACGGAGCCTGCGCACCTCAGCCCGCCCATGCCTGCTGCGTCGGCCCCCTCGCGGACACGGCCTCGATCGCGGGCACCGCGATCGGCGCGAGCCTGCATCGAGGTCGTCGAGGATTCGGGTCAGGCGTGCTTGTCGTCACGCACTGCGGGCGGCACTCGGCCGCCGGTGCTGGTGGAGCAGCCGGGCCGTGCACGCCACGAACGGTACGGCGACGGTGGGCACGACCCACGACGGGATGCCGAGCCACACGGCAGGCAACCCCACGGCAGCACAGGTGATCATCACGGTGATGAGCAGCGGTTTGCCGTACGGGCGCCAGGTGAAGGGCTCGTGGTCAAGGGGCCTGGCCATCCGCACCGCGCCGAATCCGAGGCCCATCACCGCCAGGAGACCCAGGAACGTGCCGATGGCGACTGTCATCTGGGGCTCGTTGCGAGGTTCTTCGGAAGTACTCTGCCGGACGTCTCCCTTGCCGACCGTCATGACCTCGCCGCGCCAGACGGTGCCGGTGATGTGGTCCGCCGGCCGAAGTCGCTCCAGCAGCGGCCCAGGACCGCCGAAGGCCACCGTTCCGTTCCAGAAGGGCGTACCGGTCAAGGCCGCCTGGTAGCCGCCGCTCCTGCTCCGCTTGATTTTCGTGCTCTCGACGGTGAAGGGGACCGTACGCACGCAGTCCTCCCACGCTTCCGCCGTCGCGCGGCCAGGGCACGGCTCGGCCGCCACATAGTCCTCGTATTGTTTGGTGTCGGCAGGCAGCCGCGTGGTGAACAGGAGCCAGCAGCCCAGTGCCGGGATCAGGGACAACACGATCAGTGCCGCACCCACGAGCCGTGGCCCGCCCGGAGACCGCCGGGCGGGCAGGCCAGCGCCTGGCGGAGGCGGCGGCGGTCCTGACGTGCCCAAGGTGCTGTCCTTGCTCGTCACTGTCATCACTCGCCTCTCCTAGCCGCCCGAAAGGCTGCTGCTTCGCCGAAGTGGCGCCGCAGACCCGTTGCCCCAGCTTCGTTCAGCCAGACGGGGGCGAACAACGAGGCGACCAGGCAGCCTGAGTTCGCGCTTCCTTTCCGCACTCGGGCAATCCCGTGGCTGGTCCCCGCCCCGCCGGGTACGTTCACGTTGTGTGCCACTACGCGGAGAAGCCCTACAAGCTGCACTACGCATGCGTGTCCTGCCGCGTCGCGTTCAAGCGGCACCCCAGGTCCGGCGGGCACCGATGCCCCCGCTGCGCAGAGCCAATGGCCTGTGCCGGCCACGACTTCGCGGCACCCCGGCGTCAAGACACCCAGGCATGGACCGTCGTTGCTGCGGTTCTCGACGCCGGACTGCGTTACGAGGGCCGCGAACCGTGCGGCTGTGGAAAGGAACCCAAGTTCCGTCCCCGCACCCGAGCCCAGCTGCGCGCACGTCGCATCGCAGCGGCACGAACCGGAACTCCCCTCGCCGACATGCTGGGACGCGCGGATCCACAGGCATCCGGCTGAGCCGACCGGCGGTGCACCGTCGTCGGTGAGTTTGCCTGCCGTGACGTCCATGCCCCTCGCCGTGCCGGTCGGCGCGGCTTCGTGCTGCGACTACGGGAGCAGTACGATCTTGCCGCCTACGTGCCCCGTACGGCTCAGGTCGAGTGCGGCGGCCGCCTCCTTGAGAGGGTAGGTGCGCCAGATGGGGACGTGCAGCAGGTCTTCCTCGAGGAGGGCGAGAATGTCGTGCAAGGCCCGGATGCCGTTCCCGCTCGGGCCGTCCGTGTGGACCTGGACGCCCAGAGGTGCGGCGTCGAAGGCCAGGAGGGTGAGGACGCGCTCGGGGCCGCCCGCGAGTTCGATGGACAGCGGGATCTCACCGCGGCCGGAGGCGTCGAGTACGGCGTCGACTCCCTCGGGGGCGATCGCCCGTACCCGCTCGGCGAGGCCCTCGCCGTAGGCGACCGGCAACACGCCGAGTGAGCGCAGCCGTTCGTGGTTGTCCTGGCTCGCGGTGCCGATCACGCGCGCGCCACGGGCCACGGCGAGCTGGGCGGCGAACGCGCCCACGCCACCGGAAGCGGCATGGATCAGCAAAGTCTCGCCGTGGACGACCTTGAGACGTTCGAGGACCGTCCACGCGGTTCCGCCCGAACCCGCGAGAGCTCCGGCGACCTCCCAGGGGACTGTGGCTGGCCTGGTGACCAGCGCGCCGGCGTCGGCGACCGCGGTCTGGGCGTAGGCCGGGGTCAGTGAGGTCCCGAGGACCTCGTCGCCGACGGCGAAGGCGGTCACTTGGTCCCCGACCTGGTCCACCACTCCGGCTATGTCCGACCCGAGGCCCGCGGGCAGGTCGAGGGGCATCATCTCGCTCATGAACCCCTGCATGACCTTCCAGTCGAACGGATTCACGCCCGCCGCCCGTACCGCGAGCCGCACTTGCCCCGGGCCCGGGGCGGGCGCCGGAACATCCACGACGCGCAGCACTTCGCTGGTGCCGTACTCGGAGAACTGCACAGCAAGGGACATCTCTGTTCAACTCCATGATCTCGCCGGGGGCAACCGGGTCGGAGAAGCGGGTCAGGGAATCGGATGGAGGCGGCGGTCCCCGCCGGGGTCATTGGCCGCAGGGGCCGGAGTGGTCGCAGTAGGGCTGCAGTTGACTGCTTCCGCAGCCGCACAGAACGGCCCTGGTCTCGTGGTGCGTCCCCTGCTGTGTGTCCAGCGACAGTTCTCCGCGTACGAGCAGCTGTCCGGCAGGGGTCCGGGCGATGTGGGTGGGCCGGTCCGGTGTCTCGCTCCCGCCCGCTGCGAGTTCGTACTGCAGCGCCCCCGAGGGGCAACGGCGGATCACCTCGGCCAGCCGATCGGCCGGGGCGGCCTCGGGCTGGATCCACGGGCGCCTGTTCGCGTCGAAGACCTCGGGCAGCCCGTTGAGGCACTCGGCGGCGTGCAGACAGCGCCTGGCCTCGAAGGTCACGGTGATCTCCGGTGCCGGGTAGGCCTTTTTCTCGGGTTTGCCGCTCATACCGGTCTTCCTCACTGCGTCGTCGGCCGGCGGCCGAGTCAGTCGCTGACCTTGCTGCGGGACTGGTACAGCAGATCGGCGTACTCGGGATGGCGGCCGATCCAGGCTGCGTAGAAGGGGCAGGTGGCCAGCACCCGTAGCCCCGCGGCGCGTGCCTCGTCCAGGGAGACTCGAGCGAGCGCGGAACCGACCCCCTTGCCTTCGAAAGCCGGATCCACCTCCGTGTGCAGGAAGGCGATCAGTTCTGATGTGCGGAGGTACTGCGAGAAGCCGGCAACCTCGGACTGACCGTCCACGGTGGCCTCGTAGCGACGTGCTTCAGGTACGTCGATCACCTTGACGGTCATGCGCCCTCCCGGGGAAGTTGATGTATCAACAAAATATCGAACGGGAGTTGATGTGTCAAGGTCGACGAGACCGGGGCCAGCGCGGCGAGGACGGCGTGCTGACGCTGACCCTGCCCCTGGAGGACGGCAGGCTGCTGGCCGGAGTGGACGCCGAGGACGTCGGCCGGACCGCGTTCGGATCTTCAAGAGCGGCGAGAAGTTCGTCGGCGAGACCGTCGGCCTGGCCGGCGACCATCTGACCGGAGCGCAGTACGCGGCGAAGTTCGAGGCCGTGCTCGGTGAGCCGGTGTGCTTCCAGTCGGTGCCCTACGACGTCTTCCGCTCCCTCGACGTCCCGGCCGCCGAGGAGCTCGCCAACTTGTTCCAGTACTACGGCGACTTCGACCCGGAGTTCACCGGCGCCCGCGATCTGAACAAGGTGCGCGGGATCAACCCGGCACTGAAGAACTTCGACCCCTGGCTGGCCGAGAACGCCTCCGCGATGAAGGCGGGCCGAGCGGGTCTCGGTGACGCAGGCGAAGCGGGCGGGATGAGTTGAGGGGTACGGCGGGCGGACCGCTCAGCGGCCAGGCCGCGCAGGTGACCGGCGTGAGTCGTGGCACTTGCGCGGCCATCGTTCGTCGACTGCCGCTGGAAGGTGGCGTCGTCGCGACGTCCCACGACTGGGGCCTGCACCCCCTCCGCGTGCGCGAGGTGCTGAGCGCGCCCCGCACCCGCCCAACATCGACGCGTCCCGCGACGCCCTGTGGGCGGATGCCGCCGTCCCCTCCACCTGCGTGCGATGCTGTCCCTGCCCGCCAACCCGCCCCCGAGCAGCGACTTGGCCGGCCGGCCGGCACCGCGGCGGTCGAAGGCGCGGGTGAACGACGGGCTGGGTGGAATTCACCCGACAAGCGGGCTCGTTCGCCCCTCCCGCTTCCACGACCCAATGGGGACCGGAACTGTCGAGAAACCGTTCGAGGAGGACCCCGGTGCGCAACCCGACCGTGGCACAGCAACTGATCGACGTCCTGCGGCAGGCAGGAGTGGAACGGATCTACGGCGTCGTCGGCGACAGCCTCAATCCCGTCGTGGACGCGATCCGGCGTACCGACGGCATCGAGTGGATCCATGTGCGCAACGAGGAGGCGGCGGCGTTGGCCGCTGCGGCCGAGGCACAGTTGACCGGGCGGCTCGCGGTGTGCGCGGGCAGTTGCGGCCCCGGCAACACCCACCTGATCCAGGGCCTTTACGACGCGAACCGCTCAGGCGCTCCGGTGCTCGCGATCGCCTCACACATCCCGTCGAAGCAGATCGGCACCGGTTTCTTCCAGGAGACGCACCCGGAGCGGCTGTTCACCGAGTGCAGCCAGTACTGCGAGATGGTGAGCCAGCCGTCGCAGATGCCGCGGATGGTGCGGATCGCCGTACAGCGCGCGCTGTCCGACAACGGAGTGTCGGTCCTCGTCATGCCCGGCGACCTGTCCCACGCGCCCGCCACCAACCCGACCGGCTCGAGCAGTTTCGTGACGGCCCGCGGCCGGGTCGTACCCCCGGCCGGACAAGTGCGGGAACTCGCGTCGAAGATCAACGCGGCCGAGAAGGTGATGTTCTTCTGCGGAGCCGGCGTCCGGGACGCTCACGCCGAGGTGATGGAGTTCGCGAGCCGGGTGAACGCGCCGGTCGGGCACACACTGCGCGGCAAGGAGTGGATCCAGTACGACAACCCGTACGACGTCGGCATGAGCGGACTGCTCGGCTACGGCGCCTGCTACGACGCCATGCACGAGGCCGACCTCGTGGTGCTGCTCGGCACCGACTTCCCGTACGACGACTTCCTGCCGCAGGCCCGCACCGTACAGATCGACCACGACGCGGGGCGGATCGGGCGGCGGACCGCGCTGGAGCTGGGCGTGCACGGCGACGTGGGCGAGACGGTGCGCGCGGTGCTGCCGCTGGTCGAGGCGAAGCGCGACCGCTCGTACCTGGACCGGACGCTGCGCCACCACGCCAAGTCCCTGGAGAGCGTGGTCTCCGCCTACACCCGCAACGTCGAGCACCACGTGCCGATCCACCCCGAGTACCCGGCCGCCATCCTCGACGAACTCGCCGACGACGACGCGGTGTTCACCGTCGACACCGGCATGTGCAACGTGTGGGCGGCCCGTTACCTCACGCCCAACGGCCGCCGCCGGGTGATCGGTTCGTTCCTGCACGGCACCATGGCCAACGCCCTGCCGCACGCCATCGGCGCCCAGTTCGCCTACCCCGGCCGTCAGGTCATCTCGATGTCGGGAGACGGCGGACTCGGCATGCTCATGGGCGAACTGCTCACGGTCAAGCTGCACAACCTGCCCGTGAAGACGATCGTCTTCAACAACTCCTCCCTCGGCATGGTCAAGCTGGAGATGATGGTCGACGGCCTGCCCGACTACCAGACCGACCACGAGCCGGTGGACTACGCCGCCATCGCCGCGGGCGTCGGCATCCACTCGATCCGCATCGAGAAGCCCGGTCAGATCCGTGGAGGCCTGCGGGAGGCACTGTCGTACGACGGGCCCTGCCTGGTGGATCTGGTCACCGACCCCAACGCACTGTCGATCCCGCCCCACATCTCCGGCGAACAGGTGAAGGGCTTCGCCTTCTCGGCGGGACGGACGGTGCTCAACGGGGGCGTCGGAAAGATGCTCGATCTGGCCAGGGCCAACCTGCGCAACGTTCCACGGCCGTAACCGCGCCCGCATGGCCGGATCGCGGTCCATCGAACTCGAGATGGCTGGTTGAGGCCGGTGTTGCAGTCCCACTGACCGTCTGGCGCTGCGCATCGGGTCGGGTCCCATCACCGACGCCGTGCGCCTGGCGGCGGGGGAGGCGGGCCCGGTGCCCACCCAGTCGGTGTTCGCCGCCTCCTTCACGACCAAGTCCCGCGTGACCAAGGGCACCCCGGTCATCACCGTCAAGCCCAACTCGGTGGCCGTGGAGGCGGCGCCGGCCGTCGGCGTGGTGGAGCAACTGGCCGTCGCCTTCGGTGCACTGGCCACGGGCACCAAGGTCACCGCCCGCACTCCGCGTGAGTCGACCGGGCGTCCTGAGTTGACCGAGGCCGCGATCGTGGTCTCCGGCGGCCGGGGCGTGGGTGGCGCCGAGAACTTCTCGGTCATCGAGGTGCTGGCCGACTCCCTCGGCGCGGCCGTCGGCGCCTCGCGCGCCGCCGTCGACGCCGGCTGGTACCCGCACACCAACCAGGTCGGCCAGACCGGCAAGTCGGTCTCGCCGCAGCTGTACATCGCCTCCGGCATCTCCGGCATCTCCGGCGCGATCCAGCACCGCGCCGGCATGCAGACCTCGAAGACGATCGTGGCGATCAACAAGGACGCCGAGGCCCCGATCTTCGACCTGGTCGACCTTCACCCCGCAACGACGTCAACGCCACGCGCGCCGGCCCGCCGGGCACCACGAACACCTCGCACACCCGGCGGTAGGCGCGATACGAAAACGTACGTCGCCCGCCGGACAGCGCCGGGCAGCGGCCTCGGGGACCCTGCCGTAGGGACGGCAGGGTCCCCGAGTGCGGTTCAGGTGTGTCCGACTCTGCTCGTGCGGCCGGGACGGGTCGGCTTGTCAGGGGGGTGCGGTCTGGAGCCCTCAGCCCTTGTTCGACGCGGCGGTGCCGTGCGCGGGCTCCAGCTTCACCCACTTCGCGACGCTCGGCACGCCCCGCTCGTCCAGCAGGAACAGCATGTGCCACCCGGGCGGGGCGTCGGCCGCCGTTGCCGGGGTCTGGAGGCTCAGCGTGTTGCCGTCACGGTTGTTGATCTTCAGCTTCAGGTGGCGCTGGCTGGGGTTCGTCGAGTGTGTGGCGGTCGTCGGCGCCACCAGGACGGCACTGTCGACCCGCCGTGGCGTGGAGGTCTGCACCGTGAAGGCGGAGTCGTAGTGCAGCGCACCGGCCGGGGCCCTGTTCAGCTGGGGCCGGTTGCCGACGTGCAGGTACCACGGTTCGAACATCTCGATGCTGCCGTGCATGTCGTCCTTGATGTCCGGGTCGTTGGCGATCTGCTGGGCCTCGTCGCCGGTGACCAGGATCCGCCCGTCGGGCATGAGGACCGCGTTGGAGTGGTAGCCGCGCGGCAGCCGCTGCACCGGGCCGAGCGTCCAACTGCCGTTGTCGTCGCGCGACTCGGTGTGGCGGTACTTCGGCAGGGCGTTCGGGTTGTACAGGCCGTTGCCGTAGTTGCGGATGTGGAAGGAGCCGTTGACGGTGAACAGCTTGCCGTCCGGCAGCATGAGGGTGCTGTCGTTCGACCTCCCGAACGCTCGGGGTTCGCGTTTGCTCCAGGTCTTCCCCTTGGTCAGCTCGTAGGTGTTCGCGTCGTCCCGATTGCCGCCGAGGACCAGGACGGAGTTCGGACCCCGGAAACCGTTGGGGAGGGCTACCGCGGAGCCGTAGATGCGCTCGGGGTTGCAGCCCTCACCGTTGTTGTCCCTGGTGTCCTTGCAGGGGATGTTGGGCCGGTCCGGCAGCTTCGCGCGCGTCTCCGCGTCCAGGTCGAAGACGTACTGCTCGTCGAGCATACGGCCGAGGCCGTGGACCTTGCCGTCGCGCAGCGTGAACAGGTGTGGGTAGTCCTTGGTGAAGGGTGCCCGGGCACGAAACGTGTCGACCGGTACGTTCGTGGGCACGTCGCCCTTCTGCCACGGCACGGGGTGCGACTTGGCGGGGAAGCGCTCGACGACGGGTGTGGGGGTGCCCCAGCCGAGCTCCGACTGGCCCGACATGATGAGCAGCCGGCCGTCGGGACCCTCCACGACACCGGGGTACCACCGGCCGACCGACATGTCCGCGTTGCGGTGCCAGGTCTCGGTCCAGGGATCGAAGACGAGTGACAGCTTGGCACCGCTGCCGCCGTTGCCTCCGAGGTTGCCCCCGAACACCCCCAGCATGCCGTTGGGCAGAAAGGCGTGGCCGGAGCAGAAGAACGGTGCCGGGCGCGCCTCGTTCTTGCCGTCCGGCATCACCACCATCGGCGGAGGAACGTTCTTGAAGGCGTCGCGTCCTGTGCCCTTGGCCGGATCCCACAGGTAGGCACGGCCGGCGTTCTCCTTGCCGATGACGTCGGTGGGGGCGGTCTCCTTCTGTGGGTTGTCCTCGATCGGCTCGAAGGAGAAGAGCAGCACCTTGCCGGTGGGCAGCATGGCGATGTGGTCGCCGTAGTCCGGTGAGGGGAAGTACTCCGCGAACCGGCCGAACTTCTGTGGCGCGTAACGCTTGTTGGTCTCCGCCTGGGACTCCGTCAGCTCCTTCAGCCTCGCCGTGCGGGTCGACTGGGGGTATTCGCCCAGTGCCTTGGCCGTGGCTCGGAGGTGGGCGTGCTCCCTGGCGTGCGCCTCACCCAGGGTGGCGGCCTCGTCGTTTCTCATCTCCTTCTTGATCTGCCGCTCGGACACATGAACCTTGCCGGATTCGCCCGCGTCGGCGACTTCGCTGTGGTGGGCACCGTCGTGCGCATACGCCGACGGTGAGATCAGGACCGTCGTGGCGGTCACTGCGGATACGACTGCGCACGCCAAGAACGCGGCAGAAATTCTTTGTCGGGACATGGCTCTCCTTGCCGTCCGAGGGCATGAGGGAAGGGAAACGCAGTGAAGGGAAACGCAGTGAAGGGAAAGCGGAAATAGGAAGCAGAAATGGCAAGCAGGGAACGCGAAACAGATGGCGCGAAACTGGGAACGCGAAACAGGGAAGATAACGACGAGCGGGGCCCCGGCGGGCACGCCTGAAGGGGCATTACCCAGCCTTTCCATCAATCGATCCGAAGTAACATCCGAAAACCTTTGCGAGTCGTCACTCACTCCTCGCGCAGAGGTGTGTCACGATGGCTCAGGGGTGGTGAATCGGGTCACCAGGGCAGGTGGAAAAGTGTGTTACGGATATGCGCTCCGCCATCCAGGTGAACCCCGCGGATTTTTATGGGTCCGGTTCGGCTGCTTCTCTATCGTCAATTTCGACGGGGCAGCAGGAGTCGACACATTCCGCCGAATTCTCCGGAGGAAGCGCACGCATGGCCACACCAACGACCGACCCCTACAACCTTTTCCTTCGCGAAGACGCCGAGACCCAGGGCGACGTGCTCGCCGGTTTCAAGAAAGACCACATGCAGCTGCTGTTCCTGCGGTTCGAGAGTCAGGAAATGGCTCGTACGTGGCTGAAACAGTTGCGTCCGCTGATCGCCACGACCAGGCAGGTGGCGACATTCAACAGGGAATTCTCCCGGGCCCGCTCCTACTCCGGTGGTGACGACCCGAGGAACCTGAACGCCCTGTGGTACGGCCTCAGCCTCACCTACGAAGGCATGACGTTCCTCACCGGCCACAACCCGCTGCCCGGCGTCGACAGCAACAGCACCGACGGCCCCCTCAAGGCATTCTTCGAAGGCCCGGCCAAGCGGGCGGCGGCCCTCGGCGACACGGGTCAGAACGCCCCGCAGAACTGGCTCTTCGGCAACTTCGGCGACGGTCGGGTCCACGCGGTGCTCACTCTCGCCGCCGACCAGGCGCACGTGTTGCGGGCCACTCTCGGAGACGTCCGTCAGGATCTCGCCCGCGCCGAGATCGTCACCGTCTACGAGCAGGAGGGCGCCACCCTGGAAGGCCCCCGCCGGGGCAGGGAACACTTCGGATTCAAGGACGGTGTCAGCGAGCCGGCGATCAAGCACCTCGACGAGCCCGACGCGGAGAACCCGGTCTACGAGAAGGGCCACCCCGGCACCATCCTCGTCAAGCCCGGCGAGTTCGTCATCGGGCTGGAGCGGGAGCGCCCGCATCCCCTGCCGTACCCGGAGTGGGCGCAGAACGGCTCCTTCCAGGTGGTGCGGCGACTGGCCCAGGACGTCCCCGGCTGGTGGGCCGGCGTGGCCGGACAGCTGAAGGTGCTGAAGGAGACCAAGGCCGCGCCCCCCGAGGCCACGACCGAGTGGCTGGCGGCCCGGCTCGTCGGACGCTGGCGCTCCGGCACTCCCGTGGCGAAGTGCCCGCACGCGGACATGTCGTACAACGCGGAGTCGTCGAACGACAACCTGATCTCGTTCAGGGACGACCCGAAGGGGACGACCACCCCGCTCTGGTCCCACCTGCGCAAGACCAACCCCCGCGACGGCTTCCCCGTCAGGGACAAAGAGGGGGAGTTCCACCCGGACACGAAGTTCAACCACCGCCGGATCATGCGCCGCGGCATCCCGTACGGCCTGCCGTTCGACCCGTCCGCCTCGGCGCTCAACGGCCCGGACGGGCCGCGCGGCCTGGTGTTCGTCTCCTATCAGGCCGATCTCTTCCGGCAGTTCGAGTTCATCCAGCGGGACTGGATGAACGACGAGACGTTCCCCAAGCCCAACCCCGACACCCACCACGAGCAAGTGGACCCGGGGCCGTTCCCCACCGGTGCCGACCCTGTGGCGGGCGAGGAGACCGTGGTCCGCTGGGAGCGCCCGCAGGGTGGCGAGCCGGTCGCGCTGAAGTTCGCCCAGTTCGTACGGACCGAGGGGGCGGTGTACGGCTTCGTGCCGTCGGTCTCGGTCATCGACCAGCTGGCCGAGGGCCGGATGAACACCAACATGGTTGTCTCGGGATTGACGATCTTCACGGTCAACAGTTTCGACAACACCGAGCGCGACACGGTCGACTCGGGCACGGTGCGGCTGTTCCTCCAACGGGACGGCGACCTCGTGGTCATCGACAACAGCAACGAGAGGATTCTCTGGGCCGCGAACACCGCCAACCCGGCCGGTGCGAAGACGCAGGCAAGGTTCGCCGACGGGGAGTTCTTCGTCTGCACCGTGAAGGAGGGCAACCAGATCGACGAGAAGCTCTGGACCTCCGGTACCGCGGGCAAACCTGAGGCCAAACTCGTCGTCCAGACGGACGGGAACGTGGTGATCTACCACTGCGGCGAGGCGATCTGGCACACCGACACCGCACTGCGCTGAGACACGACCGCGCGTCGGCTCCTTCAGCAACCCACCTGCCCACAGGGGCGGGTGGGCTCTGCGGCAGGTCCGCCGGGCACGTCGGTCCGTCGGGCCGGCACGTCAGTCCTTCGGGCCCATGAGACAGCAGTGCTGCCGCTCCGGCGCGACCGGCGGGCGTACCTCGGCGGTCGGGAAGAGGGATCTCGCGTGGTCCGGGCTCCACAGCACGTCGTACCGCCCGCACCGGCCGACCGGCGCGCGGGCGTCGAACAGCAGGGCGTGGTCCACGACCGCGCACCAGGGCGCCGCGCGCGCGTGCTCGACGGCGGCGTCCAGGTGCGCCGGTTCCGGCTGCGGTTCCGGCGTGTTTCCCAGGGAGCGGCTGTTCAGACGCCACCGCACGTTGGACTCCTGTTCCTCGCCCCGTGGCGCCCAGTTCGGGGCGATGAAGGTGAAGGCGAGCACTCCGTCGTCGGTCAGAAGCGACCGCAGCGCACGCACCATGTCCATGGTCTCGTCGTCCGGCGTGTGGGTGAAGACGGAATACGCGAGGACATAGTCGAAACGCGGCCGCATGCCGGGCAGTTCGAGCCTGAGGATCCCGCCCGGGTTGAACTGCGGGTTGTACCGGTCGTAGAAGATCCAGTGGGCCTGCGGTCTGCGCCGCGCTCCCTCCTCGATGGCGGTCCGTGACACGTCCACACACCAGTACTGCGACGGCTGGACGCGTCCCGCGGCTTCCTCCAAGAACGTGCCGACGTTCCCGCCGAAGTCCAGCACACGGCGCCCGGACCAGTCCGGACGGCCGAGTTGGGCATCGAAGTAGGCGAACTGACCGGTCTTCGCCGAGAGGAAGGACGCCCGCCGGGACCGGGCATCGCCGCGGGCCGGAGGGGGCGGCCGTCCGGGAACGGTGCTCACCAGGTGACGGGGAGGGCGGCGATGGCTTGGATGCGCTGGTGTCCCTTCCATCCGGCGGACGCTTCGGGGGACGCCGGCCGCAGTCGCGGAAAGCGGGCGAGCAGTGACGTGAGGGCGATCCGCAGCTCCGCCCGCGCCAGGTGGGAGGCGAGACAGCGGTGGATGCCGTGGCCGAAGGCCACATGCGGATTGGGGTCACGGCTTAGATCGAGGCGCTCGGCGTCGGGGAAGACGTCCGTGTCGTGGTTGGCGGAGTTGATCGAGACCACGACGGACTCTCCGGCACGGACGGTGACCCCTGCGATGTCCACGTCCTCGGTGGCCACCCGGATCTGACCGTCCCTCAGCACCAGGTGATACCGGAGCAGTTCCTCCACCGCACTCTCCGCGAGCGCCGGGTCCTCCCGCAGTCGTGCGAGGTCGGCGGGCCGGTGCAGCAGCGTACGCAGGGCGGAGGCCAGGACGGCGGTGACGACCGTGTGGCCCGCGAACAGCAGACTGACGCCGATGCCGGTCAACTCGGCGTCGGACAGTGCACCTTGCTCGTCGTGAGCGGTGACCAGGGCGCTGAACAGATCGTCGCCGGGCGCCACGCGCCGGGCGTCCGTCAGGGCGGCCAGGTACTCGCACATCTCCCGCTGAGCCGCCGTGATCCCCTCCAGGGGGCCCTTGCTGTTCATCGTGTCCGCCAGGGCCAGGATCCGGTCGCCGTCCCCGGCCGGGACGCCCAGCCAGGCGCAGATCACGGCCACGGGCAGGGGCCGTGCGAAGCCGGCGACCAGGTCGGCGGGCGGGCCGGCCGAGGCCAGGGTGTCGAGCAGACCGTCGGTGATCTTCTGGATCACCGTCAGCGACCGGTCGACCTGTCGCGCCCTGAACTCCGGCATGACCAGCCGCCGCAGCCGGGCGTGGTCCGGCGGCTCGGTGTCCCGAAGAAGGCTGACACCGGGCGGGAACGGGGTGGTGAACAGCCGGGGCGCGTCCGGCCCGGTGTGGGCCGTGACGCTGAAACGCCGATCGCGCAGCACCTGACGTACGTCGTCGTACCGGGTCACCAGCCACACCTCGTGTCCGCTGGCGATGACCACACGGGCCGCCGGTTCGTTCTCGCGCAGCCGGGCCAGCCTCTCGAACACGTCGACATGGTCACGGGTGTCGAAAGGGAAGGCCACGGGCGGGCTCGGGACAGGCATCGAAGCCACTCCTCACGCGACTCAGGGTGTGTGGAAGGACGGGTCGTGGTGCTCGCCGAGTGCGGCGCGGCCGATGGTGGCGAGGATGTGGTCGTCGTTGTCGTGGCGCTGGTAGAAGGTCAGGTCGCGCAGGATCCGCTCCACCGGGCTGGGGCGCACCAGGCTGCGGGCGCCGCAGGCACGGATGCAGTGGTGCACGGTTTCCTCCGCCAGGTGCTCGATGACATGCCGGGCCTTGCTGCCGGCGATCCTGGCCTCGTCCAGCCGGCCCTCGTCCCACAACGCGGCGACATGGCGCAGCCACAGACGGGCCGTGTCCACATTGACGGCCATGCTGCCCGCCCGCTGCCGCACGTACGGATCGGTTCCCTTGTCCTGCTTCTTGATGTACGCCAGCCCGTAGGCGCACGCGGCCTGGGCGGCGCCCAGGAAGCTGGAGGCGTAGTGGGGGACGAACGCGGCCTGCCACTGCCCGGTGAGATAGCTGCCGGGTGCGCCGATGAGGTGGTCCCGGGGGATGAACGTGTCGTTGAACCGCACCAAGTGGCTGACCGTCGCGCGCATGCCCACCGGATCCCACCACGTGCTGTCGACGGTCACGCTCGGGTCCGACAGATCGCAGCCGAGCATGAGCAGTTCACCGCCCGCGGCCCTGCCGCCTGCGGCCGCCCGGCCGTTCGGGGCGGGCTGCGCGTGCCGGGCTCCGCCGGGACCGGCGGGGTCGACGAACAGGACGGCCCATTGGGCGCCGGTGGCACTGGTGGCGAACGCCTTCGTGCCCCGTACCGTCCAGCCGCCGTCGACCGCGGTGAGCGCGGTGCCGAAACGGCTGGTCTCCCCGGGCTTGGGGGCGCGGGGCTCGCCGCTCCAGGCCACCCACTTCTCCCCGCGTTCCACCACGCCCGCGAACCAGCGCTGCTTCTGCTCCGGCGTTCCGAGGGCGTCGATGAGGACCAGGGAGTTGGCGTGCCCCTCCCAGCAGCGTGCCAGCGACAGATCGGCCGAGGCGAGGGTGGTGGTGAGTTCCCACAGAGGCAGCGTGTTGCGCTGCTGCGGGCCGAAGCCCAGCCCGCCGTACTCGCGCGGTACGGCGGCCGCCAGCAGGCCGGCCGCGAACAGGTCGTCGAAGTCCTCGGCCGGGAAGGCGGCCCTGCGGTCGTAGTCGGCCGCGCGGGCGGAGAACGTCTGGGCGGCCAGCTTCTCCGCGCGGTCGAGGGCGACCTGGTCTCCGAGCACCGGGCCGCGCGGAGGGTGAGGGCCGTGCACCAGGTCTGCGGTCATGCGAGAGGTGCCCCTTCCGGTGGTTCGGACGGCTGGGGGAGTCCCGGGCGGTAGTAGTGGGCGCGGTACATCACGGGCGGCACCCGCTGGTCGTCGAGGTGGACCGTGTGAACGTCGATGGTCAGCAGGCCGCGGTTGAGATAGCCGCAAAGGACGGCGGCGGCGACACCGAGCCGCCCCTCGGCGAGGAAGCCCACGGCCGGGCCGTCCCGGCCCGCGTCCACCAGCGGCGTGGCGACGAGTGCGGTGTGGGTGTCGGGGACGCCGGGGCCGCCCTCGGCGACACTCAACGCGAGTCGGCCGTCGTCCTCCACGGCGTCGACGAGCCGGATGCCGGTGGCGGTGGTGTCGAAGTTGACCCACCCGCCGGTGAGATCGCCCAGGTCGGTGTGTGGTGACGTCATACGGCCTCCTCCACCCGGTGGAAGAACGAGCGGGTCCACTGGCCGGGGCCCCGGCCGTCGAGGGGCACACTGGACGCGGTGGTCACCAGGATGCCGGTCTTGTAGTAGGCGGACAGGACCGTGCGGAAGGCGCCGAGTTCGTAGACGGCGCAGAACGACCAGGCCGTGGAGGGTGTGCCGGGCGCGGTGTAGACGGCCGCCGGTACTTCGCCCCAGTCGCGCGGCCGTCGGCCCGCCGGGGAGCCTCCGGCAACGGCTGTGGTGCCGAAGGCCCGTACGGTCAGGCCCTTTCCGCAGGCGGCGGCGGTCAGTCGGAGCGGGCCCTTGGACACCGCTCCGCGGTCGGTGTTGAGCCAGTCTCCCAACAGGGCCGACATGTCGGGGCCGTCCGGTGGGGGCGGCTCGGCCGGTGGTGGCGCACTGGCCGCCGAGTGGATGGTCATCAGGTGTTCTCCTTCCCCAGGGGTTCGCCCTGCGGTCTTCCGCAGGGGGTGTGGTGGCCGTCATACGCCGGATGCCGGTCGTAGACCGTCGGCCGGCCCGTGGGAGGTGCCGCGGCAGGTCTGTCCGGGCGGGCCGACCGGCCGGGCCCGCGCACGGTCGGCGCACAGGGCGCGCAGCGGCACGGCGAGTGGGATCTGATGTCCCGTCAGCAGTCGGAACTGCTCCTGGACTTCGACGAGCAGCACCTCCCAGCCGTCGATGCCCAGCAGACCGCGGGCGCGCGCCGCCTCCATCAGCGCCGTGGGCGGGTCGCGGTACGCCAGCTCCAGCACGGTGGCCCCGGGGTCGGCCGTGGCGACCGGAAAGGGCGGCCGCTCCACCAGCGGTGTGGCCTGGACCAGCACGTTGTAGCCGGTGGGGCTGAACTCGGACAGTGGTACGTACGGGACGCGTATGCGTCGTGCGGATTCCCGGCCCCGTGCGTGTCCCCGGTTGACGAGGGTCACATGGGCCCCTGCCTTCAGCAGGGCCAGTGCGACCGCTCGCCCGGCCCCGCCGCATCCGACGACCGCCGCCCGTAGGCCCGTCGGGTGGACCCCGGCCCGGGCCAGTGCGTGCAGGGCCCCGACCGTGTCCGTGGTGTCGGCCCGCCACAACCCCTCCTCCTGCCACAGGAGGTTCGCCGCACCGCACTGCCGGGCCGTCGGGCTCGCCACGTCCGCCAGCACAAGGGCGGTCTCCTTGTGGGGGGCGGTCACGGTCATCCCCCGCACCGGCAGTCCGCTCTCCTTCCCGAAGCGGACGGCGGCTCGCCAGAACGGCGCCAGGGCCTCCGCCTGGAACGGGAGATACAGCGCCTGTACGCCCAGCGTGCGCAGCGCGGCGTTGTGCAGGCGCGGTGACAGCGAACGCCCGCAGTTGCGGCCCACGATGCCGAAGAGGCCGCGTAGCCGGGGCAACTCGGGCAGCCGGTAGTCGGTCACGAGCTGCTCGATGCTCGGCATGCCGTCCGGGCCCGGTGCCGAGACCCGGCCGAACACCACGGGTGCGCCCAGCCAAGGGGCAAGGATGCGGGTCCAGGTGCCGGCGGGTCCGGACGTGAACGCGGTGACGTCCCCGCGCCCGAGGCCGGCCAGCAGTGAGGGAGCCGCCGTGATGCCGTCCGCGAGCGCGTGCTGTGGCCGCGGGCCGGGGGAGCGGGCATCGAGGAGGTACAGCGCCGCGGGTACGGCCTGTAGTGCGGCGAACCGTCCCCTTAGCGCGGCGTGGCCGTCTGTGGCCTGCCCGGCGTGCTGCCCGGCCGGAAGCGTCCCGTGCCATGAGATGCGCCGGCGCCACGCGGGGACGGCTGCCAGCAGCTCCGGCCGCGTCAGGTCGTGGGGCCACTCCAGGTCGATCACGTCGTAGTGGTCCACCGCGCGTAGCAGCCGCGTGAACCGCTCCGCCGGGACGAGGTCGCCGCTGCCGTCCGCCCGGCTGCGCAGACAGTACGTCAGAGTGCCTGTGAAGTGCTTGCGCAGCTGAGCGGGATCGGGGTCGCCGAGCAGGTCGGCCCGTACTTCCAGGGCTTCGGCCACCCCGTCGAGCGAGCGCAGGCGGGCGCTGCCGAGGTCGCCTGGTTCGGTGGCCACGGCCACCAGTCGGGCCCGGCGCGCCGCACCGGGGTGGACGCTGCTCCGATCGGTCAGCTCCAATGAACGTACTCCTCCAGGCGAGCCCGTTGCGGGACGAACCGGTTGACGGGGGCCGCCTCGTCGGGGTAGCCGACGGCCATGGTGCAGACGATGATCCGGTCGGCGTCGATGTCCAGCTTCCGGCGCAGCGCGTCCGCGTAGCCCGCGACGCTGAACTGCGGGCAACTGCCGAGTCCCCGGGCGACCAGGCCGAGCATGACGTTCTGCAGGAAGAGGCCGGCCTCCAGGAAGGTTCCGGGTACGGCGTCGCCGGGGACGTGGCAGACCAGGGCGGTCGGCGCGCCGTAGAAGCGCAGGTTGTCGCGGAGATGGGCACGGGGGGCCGAGGGGTCGTCGGGGGCGTGGCCTTTGGCGCGCAGTACTCCGGACAGGGCCGCGCGGGCACGTTCGGCCGCGGTGTCGTCGAGCGTCGGCGTCCGGTTGGCGCAGTCCGGTCGTGGGGGCTCTCCGCGGTCGAAGCCCTCACAGAGCGTGCGGATCAGCGCGTCCAGCGGGCTTCCGGTCACCACCGTCATCCGCCACGGCTGGATATTGCGGCTGGAGGGTGCCTGACCTGCGGTGAGGAGCACCTCCGCCAGGACGTCCCGGGGCACCGGCAGGTCGAGAAAGGCCCGCTTGCAGTGGCGGGACGCGATCAGGGACAGGCCGTCATACGGCAACTCGCCGTTCATGCCGTCGTACGTCCCAACCTCCCTCGCCGGGTTCTCGTACGCGGGCTCGTCATGGACCGTCATGGGTACCTCACTCCCTCGCGCCTCGACTGAGCCCGGCGGTACGGACGTCGGGGCCAAGGTCGCGGCCGAGGAACTCGTGCAGGCGGGTGCGGACCAACTCCTGGATGTGGCCGGCGCACTGGCGGTAGACCTCGGGTGGCTGCCCCTCGGGGTTGGGAACGTCGCCGTGTGGGTCCAGGCAGAGGGTGCGGCTCTCCGCGTCAGGCGCCAGAGCGACCACGGCGTCGCGGTGCGAGCGCGTCATGCAGTAGATGACGGAGCTGTCGCGACACAGCCGGGGGGTGATCGGCCGCGCCCGGTGCCGGCGTGGGTGTACGGGGCCGGGCACGCGCCGTACACCGAGTTCGGCAAGGGCCGTTCGGGCGGCGGGTACCAACGGCGCTCCGGGCCGCGCGGGGGAGACTCCCGCACTGGCGAACCGCACGCCACGCGCGCCCACACCCACCTGCCTGGCGTGGGCCCGGGCGATGACCTCCGCCATGGGCGAGCGGGACGTGTTGCCACCGCAGACGAACAGCACCCGGCGTGTGGGGGTGGCGTGCCCCCGCCACCAGGACTCCGCCGCGGGGTAGGACAAGGCCGCGATGGCGGTGACGATGAAGACGAGCGCGAGAAGCTGAGCGTTCCCCGGCACCGGCAGCCCGGCCAGCCCGGCGAGGGCGTACGAGGCGACCAGGCCGGACAGCAGACTGGCGCATCGGTTGGCCGGGACACACCAGGTGTACACACGGGGGTCGAGGTAGATCAGCGTGCCGAAGACGAACAGCACCTCGTAGGCCATGCCGATACCGGCGGCCGCCCAGGCGGTGGGAGTGCCGAGGAAGGTGGTGAACCCGGTGCGTAACCCGGGTTGCCCGGCCAGGGCCGCTGCCGCCAGGATCGCGACCAGGAAGACCGGTGCGGCCGCGTGCTCCTCCACGAAATAGCGGCGATCGGTTTCCTTCACTCCGGTCTTGGCCACGCGGCTCATGATCTCGAACCGCCCCACGTACCCGACGAGATAAGTGAGCACGCTCAACACCGTCGCCAGGGTGAGGTGATAACTGGCCACATCGCCGAGGGCCACCGAAACCGCCAGCAGACTGAAAGCCAGTCCAGCCCACGCCGAACCGGGAACCTTCCGCTTGCGCGCCGAGTCGACCAGCGGGGAAAGGATCAGTACACCCCCGCGCATCAGAAGCAGCACGAGAAGGATGGAGACACCGGCGAAGGTGAAATTCAGCGTAGTGGTGGCGATGATGAGCGAGGTGAAGAATCCTGCCAGCAGTGTTTCCCTTCCGGGCGCCCGGACGCGGCCCATCCCCGGAATCTCATGCTGCCGCGCGTAGCGCCACCACCCGCTCGCCAAAAGGAAGAGCGGCATCACGATGAGTTGGCCAAGTGCGGCCGCCGGCAGCAGCACCAGGCCGTCGACCGGTTCCCCGGCCAGCGGCGAGACCCCGCTGGACACCGCTTTCACCAGCATGGCGTAGGGAATATAGGCAAGAAAGTATCCGAGTGCGAGCCAAGCCATTCGCGTGACCCTCCGAAAGTTCCCCAAGCAGTAACGCCGGTAATTCTCGGCGAAATACGTGAAAGGGAACCGATTGAATATGTACGCCCCCGCCGGTACATGCGTCGATCAATGCGGCCGACCTTGACGAGTGTGCAGGTATTCCGCGTCCCGCGCAAGTGCCGCACCTTCCCTGATGTGCAGGAAGGTTGTATTCAGGACACCCGTGATCGGCGTATTATCTGACGTCGCACGGGCGCACGATTTATGAATTATGGCGTGCGCCCCTCTGTGCGCCGGGCGAATGCGTCCATTCTCTGCTCGTGCGACTTGCGAGTCTGTTGTGGAGCCCGTAACGCGCGGAATGGGAAAAGTGGTACACAAGTGCAAATCGGGGCGTCCGGCGGCCCGATTGAATGGTGATCCATGGGCGCCCGGTCGGCCGGGTCGGGCAAGGGACGGGTGCCCGGATGAAGGCGGCGACTGGAACCGTGACCGGGGTGCGGGCCCCTTCATCGCTTCTCCGTTTCCACTGGTATCGCCAAGGAACGTCAGAACCGTTGACGCGCACGCGCCTCACCTCTACCTTCTGATCGATTCACCGAACCTGGTTCGAAATATCGATCGCATGTGGTTGTGCGCGAGATCCTCCCTCTCGCTGATCCATCCCGCTCGGCGCGGCCACCCACCCGCCGCCACCCGCACCCTGGAGAGCACATGAGCGCAAGTCCCAGCTCCGGCCCCCACCCGTCGCGCAGGCTGTTCCTCGGCATGGCCGCGACCGTACCGCTGGCCGTGACCGGAACGCTGACCCTCGGCGCCCTGCCCGCCTATGCCGCGGACTCGGCCTACGTCATGTGTTACTTCACCGAGTCCACGACCATGCTCGAGGCCGACTACGGCCTGCACCTGGCGGTCAGCACCGACGGACTGCGCTGGATGCCGCTGAACCAGAACAACCCCGTGGTCACCCCCACCGCGGGCGCGGGCGGTCTGCGCGACCCGTTCGTCATGCGCAAGCAGGACGGCACCTTCGTCGTGCTCGCCACCGACCTCAAGGGCACCGACTGGAACTACAACAGCCAGTACATCCACGTCTGGGACTCCGTGGACCTGCGCACCTTCACCGGCTACCGTCGCGTGAAGCTGCACGACATGGTCACCCACAGCTGGGCGCCGGAGGCATTCTGGGACGCCGGCCGCAACCAGTACGGAATCATCTACTCGTCCGTCAACTCCAGCGGACACAACGTGATCATGGTGAACTACACCACCGACTTCCAGACGGTCACGTCCCCGCAGGTCTTCTTCGACCCCGGCTACGACATCATCGACGGCGACCTCGCCGTGGGCGTGAACGGCGTCAACTACCTGTACTACAAGAGGGACCAGAAGCTCGTCGGCGCGCGCTCCACCACCCTCGCGCCAGGCAGCTTCACGCCGTTCAGCACGCCTGTCGCCCACGGCGGCACCGAGGCCCCGACCCTGGTGAAGTCCCTGACCTCCAGCACCTGGTACCTGTGGGGCGACACCTACACGCCCAACGGCGTCTTCTACGCCTGGCAGAGCAACGACCTCGCCGCCGGCACCTGGACCGCGGTGGACCAGCGCGCCTACACCCAACCGCTCAACTCCAAGCACTGCGGCATCGAGACGATCACCACGACCGAGTACAACAACCTCGTGGCGAAGTGGGGCTCGCCCGCCTGGAACCGGCTGAAGTCCTACAACTACCCCGACCGCTACGTCCGCCACGCCAACTCCGTCGGCCGTATCGACGCCTACCCGTTCGACCCGTACCCGGACTCGCAGTGGAAGCTCGTACCCGGCCTTGCCGACAGCGCGGGCGTGTCCTTCCAGTCGGTCAACTACCCCACCCGGTACCTGCGGCACTACAGCTACAACCTGCGACTGGACGAGAACGACGGCACCTCCACGTTCGCCGCGGACGCCACGTTCTACAAGACCGCCGGCCAGGCCGACGCCTCCTGGTCGTCCTTCCGCTCGTACAACTTCCCGACCCGCTACATCCGGCACACCGACTACGTCCTGCGCATCGACCCGATCTCCACCACCACCGAGAAGGCCGACGCCACCTTCTACGTCGGGTACTGAGGGCGACTGACGCCGTTTCGCGCACCCACGGGCGAGCTGCGCGCCACCCTGACGCAAAGCGTTGGGCGGCGCGTGGGGGGGGCGCCCTAAGGTGGCGCGGTGACGACTCAGGTGATCATTCTCAACGGTGGTTCCAGCTCGGGGAAGTCCGGGATCGTCCGGTGCCTGCAGGCCGTGCTGCCCGATCCGTGGCTGGCGTTCGGGGTCGATTCGTTCGTCGACGCGATGCCCGCGCGGATGCGGGCGTCGGACGAGGGAATCACGTTCGCGGCCGACGGCCAGGTGAGCGTCGGTGCGGAGTTCCGGGCGCTGGACGCGGCCTGGACCGAGGGCATCGCGGCCATGGCCCGCGCCGGCGCCAGGGTCGTCATCGATGACGTCTTCCTCGGCGGCGCGGCGTCACAGCAGCGGTGGCGGAAGGCTCTTGGCGGTCTGGAGGTGCTGTGGGTCGGCGTCAGGTGTGAGAGTGCGGTCGCCGCCGGCCGTGAGGTCGCACGAGGAGACCGGGTCCAGGGAATGGCCGCGTCGCAGACGGACGTGGTGCATCAAGGGGTCACCTACGACGTGGAGGTCGACACGACGCACACCGAATCCCTGGTGTGCGCGGGCACCATCGCCGCCCATGTCAGCTGACCGACGGAGCCTCGACGTCGGTCGGCCTGCGGACCGCTGATCCGCTGTGCCCGTCCGCCTTCCCGTGTTGTCGCACCGGTTGACATGTCCCGACGCGGCACGAGAAAGGTCCGCGTGCGTACTGCGGCGGGCGGCGCTCGTGCCGACGCCCGATTCCCGTGAAGTGGCAGTGAGGAGTCGGGACTTGGGGGTATCCGGGGACATACGTCCGGACTTCACGGGCGTCACACGACACGGCATGGCCGGTGGAAGGTCCGGCCGGAAGGGCGGGAACATGATGGTGGCCAGGACGCGGACCACGTGGATGTTCGGTTCGCTTTGCGCGGGTGCGCTGCTTGTCTCCGGGTGTGGAGACGACTCCTCCGACGAAGCGTTCTCGGGGCAGAAGGCAGATGACATCGCGGCCAAGGCGGTCGCTGCCACTGACAAGGCGTCTTCTGTCCACATGAAGGGGACCGCGCAGGTCAAGGGAGCAAGCACTGTCCAACTCGACATCCGCGTGGACGACCAGGGCAACTGCACGGGAACCATCGGCGGCGACGGCGCCCGAGCGCAGTTGTTACGCAGCAAGGGCGGCGACGTTCTGATCAAGGGCGACCGCACCTTCTGGAACAACTCGGCGCGCGCGAGCGGGGGTGACGCCAAGCAGGGCGAGCAGCTCGCCGGCAAGCTGGCGGGCAAGTGGGTCGCCGCTCCCGCGGACGGGCCGGACGCCGCCTTCTGTGACAAGAAGCGGTTCCTGGCCTCCATGGACCAGGACAAGACCGAACGGCAGGGCATGAAACGCGGGACCACCACCGAGGTCGACGGCGAAGATGCCCTCACCCTGGAGAAGGAGCAGGAGGACAACCGCATCAGCATGCACGTCGCCACCGAGGGCGAGCCCTACATCCTGAAGGCGGCGACCGCGGGCTCCGAGGACAGCAGCATGACCTTTGACGACTACGGCGAGAAGGTCACCGTGAAGCCCCCGTCCCAGGACGAGATCGTCGACCCGGCAGACACGCAGGCATGACCACCGTGTGAGCGGCCATGCTCGGCGCACCCCGCGCAGACCGTCCGCCGCGTTCACCTGCGGCGGCACTCATCTGCCGGGTGCGCCGAGGCGGTCCACCTCCTGGGCGGCCTCGCGTGCTTCCCGTTCGGCGTGACCCAGGGCGGCAGCCGCCGCCTGCCGCCGTTCCTCGGCTTCCTGCTCTTCCCGCTCGGCTTGCTGGAGGACCTCGCGTGCCTGTCGCACTTGTTGTTCGGCGGCGGTCACCTGTTGACGGGCCTGGGCATGACGGTCCCGGGCCTGTCGCAGCTTCGCGTCCGCGTCCGTTTCGGCTCTGCGTTGGTCACGGAGGTGCCGCTCGGCCGCTTTGGCCGCCTTTCGCGCTCGGGTGAGTTCCTCCTGCCGACGGCGGCGCCGGTCGGCGAGTTCGTCCTTCGTCCTGGGCCGCGCCGACGGCTGGGCCGCCTTTCCTTGGTGCCGCTCGGACGACCTGTGCGACGTGGGCGGTACGTCGACCGCCGTAAGGGTGGCAGGGGAAAACGTCGACGGCGGCACGAGGGTGGATGTCAGGCGGCCGGTGGCCCACCGGTCGGCTGCGTCCTGGTCGGCGAGTACGGCGCGCAGGGTGGATTCGACGTCCTGCTGTGCGGTGTCCGACAGCCGGTGACCGGCCTCCCGGGCGAGCTGGGCGGTCTGCCGGGACAGGGCGGAGACGATACTGCGGCGCTGCTCCGAAAGCTCCTTGATCCCGTCGGCGTCCAAGGTCTGGTAGGCCTCGCGTAGCGCGCGCCCCAGCTCGAGGAAGCGCCGGCTCTCGTCCGGCTGGGAGCGCAGCAGCAGGTTGGCCGCCCAGGCCGCGAGGGTGGGCCGGCGGGCCGCGTGGATGAGACGGGCATCCTCCGCGTGGCCGGCGGTCCTGGCCGCGGCGGCCAGGACTTCCCGGCGGGCCACGAAGCCGGGCGGCGGCGTGGCGTAGAGCTCGTCGAGGGCGGCCTCCACGTCGTGCCCCGCGCCGCCGCGACCGCTCTTGCGCTGCATGCTTTTCAGGTTCCACCGAGCCCGGCCAGCGCGCACCCCGGCCCACCGCCCGTGCGGTGTGTTCCCGCACGGCTCGGCGCACGGTCAGGGGACCAACTGCGTGTTCCGTGCGGGCCCGTGCCATTCGAGGAAGAGGACGGTGGCATCGTCGGAAAGGCGGCCGCGGTGGTGGTCGAGGACGGCCTGCATGAGACGGCGCAGTGTTTCCGGGACGGGCAGCCCGTCGGCGTGGTGCCGGATGATGAAGTCGGTGAACTGGCCGAGGCCGAATTCACGACCGCGCAGGTCGCGGGCTTCGGTGATGCCGTCGGTGTAGAGGAGCAGTCGGTCACCGGGCTGCAGTTGTTCGGTGCACACCGTGACATCGAGGCCGAGACGGGTGCCCATGGGGTGCGCGGGCGGGCATCGCAGGGTGGTCGTCCAGCGGCCGTCACGGATCAGTACGGGGGGATGGTGGCCGCGGTTGACCCAGGTGAGGGAACCGGTGGCGGCATCGAGGGTGGCGAGGATCCCGGTCACGTAGCGCTGGATGCCGAACTCCCGCAGCATGACCTGCTCGATGCGTTCGCTGATGGTGGCCAGGTCGGCGCCCTGGCGGCGTTCGGTCCGGCAGGAGGCGACCGCCAGGTTGGCGGTCAGGCCGGCGGCGGTGTCGTGTCCCATGGCGTCGAAGATCGCCAGATGGACGGTGTCGCCGGCCACGGCGTAGTCGAAGGCGTCGCCGGCGATGTCGTACGCGGGTTCCATCGCGGCCGCGACGACCACATGACGGTTGGCGTGGGTCAGGGGAGGCGTCAGCTTCCACTGCATCTCGGCGGCGACGTTCATGGGCCGGCGCCGCACCAGGCGCGCGTAGGAGTCACTGAAGGGGCGCTTGCTGACCAGCAGGTGACCCATCAGTGACGCGAGGTGGCGGATCGCCGTGTCCGATCCGGCGGCGGCCTCGACGCGGAGGACCGCCAGGCGTTCCGTGCCGTCCAGCACCGGCACCCAGTACACCCGGCGCTCTCCGACAGGTTCCGGGCCGGACAGTGTGCGCGTGTACCGGAAGGCCCGCCCCGGCAGGGAGGACTCGACCGGGTACTCCTGGCCTCCCTCCCACGCGTCCAGGCCCCGCCCGGTCAGCTCCCGCAGCGTCACCTGGCGCAGGTCGGCCACGTACAGCCGGGCATCGTGCAGGCCACCGGCGGCGGCGTGCTCGGCCAGCAGTTCGGGCAGGTCCTCCAGCGCGGCAAGGTGCGCGGCGTCCAGCAGACCGCCCAGCATCCGCACGGTGTCGTCGCCGGTCATGATCATCGCCTTGGCCCGGTACCACGAGGTTGGACAGGCCGAGTCTCCCGCGACGAGGAGTTCATACTCCGAACAGGGAAAACGACGGCCATCCTCCGCATCCTGGGCAACAGCTCGTATCTCCCCGTAGCCGCGCCGTGCCCTTCCGCAGCCGCCACCCCAAAGTACGCGAAAGGGGCAGCCGCTCATCTGAGATGCCCATGCGACAGACGCTCATTGCTGCGCGCTTACGCTTCGCTGTCCTGGGCACTTGGAGGTCATCACACGCCGCCGCATCCCCCGGTGAGGGACCGCGCCCCGGGCGGGAAGGCGTTCAGGCACCCCAAGGAGCGACCGTGAGCATTCGTATCGGAGTGGAGGAGGAGTTCCACATCCTGGAGGTCGAGAGCGGGCTGCTCGTGCCGCGCGCCGACCACGTCCTGCGACGGCTTCCCCAACGGAACTTCACGCATGAACTCCACCAGTCCACCGTGGAATCGAACAGCGAAGTGCACACGTCCTTGCACGACCTGTACGCCGACCTCACCAGAACCAGACGGCAGCTCGACACGGCCGCCGCCTCGCTGGGACTCGCGGTGGTGGCCGCGGGCACGGCGCCGCTGGCACCCGGTGCCTCCGCGCACCCCACTGTCGAGGCGCGTTACCTCCACATGGTCGAGGAGTACGGCAAGGTCGCCGACGAGCAGCTCATCTGCGGCGCCCAGGTCCACGTCGACGTCCCCGACCGGGACACGGCGGTACGGGTGATGTGCGCGGTCTCTCCCTGGCTGCCCGTGCTCCTGGCGATGTCCGCCAGCTCACCGTTCTGGCAGGGATCCGACACCGGCTACGCCAGCTGGCGCACGCTGCTGTGGCAGCGCTGGCCCACCGCGGGCCCGGTCGGCTGTTTCGCGAGCGCTGCCGACTACGACGCCGCGGTGCGCGATCTCATCCAGGCCGGGATCATCAGCGACGCCGGGATGGTCTACTACGACATACGCCCGTCCGCGCATCTGCGGACGCTGGAACTCCGTATCTGCGACGCCTGTCCGCGCGTGGAAACCGTCGTGCTCATCGCCGGACTCTTCCGCGCTCTGGTGACCGAGGCCCGTGAGCGGCTTCGCACGGGTGAGGCGCGGGCCTGCGAGGGACGACACGAATGGCTGCGCGGCGCCGCCTGGCGGGCCGCCCGGTCCGGCCTCGAGGGCACCCTGGTGGACCCCGAGACCCGCCGCGAGGCACCCGCGGCGCAGGTCGTACGGAAGCTGCTCACGCGGCTGCGCCCCGCGCTCGAGGCGCTCGGGGACTGGCAGACCGTCGGGGCGCTGACAGACTCGGCCCTCGCCGACGGCAGTGCCGCTCGCCGTATGCGCCGGACGACACAGGAAGAGGATCTGCTCGCCTGTGTCGACATGCTGATGGCCGAGACCCGCGGTGAGCGCAGGGGGCGCAGGCCGGCACCCGGCGGCCGCGAGAACCTCCCGTCGTCCGGCGCCGGCAGCATGGCCCCTCCTGTCGGCTCCGGGACACCGGAGGCCATCGGCCGCTGAGGCGCCGGTGAACGTCATGAGTCCAGCAGCGCACCTCCCGGGCGCCGGGGGTCATGCGCGTCGGCTCGCGACAGCCTGCCGTCGGTATGCCGCAGACGGCAGCCGGCCCGGCGAGGCCCCGGTGGACGCCGCGAACCGGTCACCGCCCCTCTCGGCAGCGGTACCGCGTCCCCCCTTCACCCACCCCCAGGAGAGCGTTCGTCATGTCCAGCAACACCGTCCGGGCCGTGACCGACAGCGACCCGGCACCCCGTTCCGGCACGCGGCCAGTGAAGCGCGGAAGGGAGGCGGCCCGTCATGTGCGGTGTGAGCGGTGAGATCCGCTTCGACGGCCGGCGGCCCGACCTCGCGGCCGTCGAGCGCATGAGCGACCGGCTGGCGGCACGCGGACCCGACGGCGAGGGCATCTGGACGCGGGGCGCGGTGGCGCTGGGACACCGACGCCTGAAGATCATCGACCTGTCGGACCACGGAGCACAGCCGATGACCGACGCCGCCGGCGAACTCACCGGCGTCTTCAACGGCTGCGTGTACAACTACCAGGAGCTGCGCGCGGAGCTCCGGGGCCTCGGCCACCGCTTCACGTCGACGTCCGACACCGAGGTGGTGGTGAAGGCCTACCAGCAGTGGGGAACCGCCTGCGTCGAGCACTTCTACGGCATGTTCGCCTTCGCCCTCGTCGAGCACCGCACCGGCCGCGTGGTGCTGGGCCGTGACCGGCTCGGGATCAAGCCCCTGTATCTGGCACGGACGCCCGGCCGGCTGCGGTTCGCCTCCTCGCTGCCGGCCCTGCTCGCAGCCGGGGACGTGGACACCTCACTCGATCCGGTGGCCCTCCACCAGTACCTGAGCTGGCACGCCACCGTGGCCGCGCCGCACACCGTCCTCAACGGCGTGCGCAAGCTCCCCCCGGCCACCGTGCGCGTCATCGAGCCGGACGGCACCCACCGCGACCACCGCTACTGGCAGCCGGCCTACACACGCCGGGCGGAGGACGCCGACATGGGCCCGGACGAATGGCGTGACGCGGTGCTGGAGGTGCTGCGCACGGCCGTACGCCGTCGGATGGTCTCCGACGTGCCGGTGGGAGTCCTGCTCTCCGGCGGCCTGGACTCCAGCCTGATCGTCGCGCTGCTGGTCGAGGAGGGGCAGCGCGACCTGATGACGTTCAGCGTCGGATTCGAGGCGGAGGGCGGGGAGGAGGGCGACGAGTTCCGGTACTCGGATCTGGTCGCCCGTGAGTTCGACACCGACCATCGGCGGCTGATGGTCCCCTCCGACCGGGTGTCGACGGCTCTGGACGGGGCGGTCGCGGCGATGAGCGAACCGATGATCAGCCACGACGTGATCGCCTTCTATCTGCTGTCCGAGCAGGTGTCCAAGGACGTCAAGGTCGTCCAGAGCGGTCAGGGCGCCGACGAGGTGTTCGCCGGATACCACTGGTACCCACAGCTGGCCGCGGTCGCCCGCGAGGACGAGCCGGACCGGTACGCCGAGACGTACTTCGACCGGCCGCACGCCGACCTCGCCCACATCCTGCAGCCCCACATGCTGCCCGCTGACGACGTCTCGGGCCGCTTCGTCAGGCAGCAGATGGCGGCCCCCGGGGCGCAGACCGCCCTGGACGCGGCCCTGCGGCTGGACACGCACGTCATGCTCGTCGACGACCCGGTGAAGCGGGTCGACAACATGACCATGGCCTGGGGTCTGGAGGCCCGGGTGCCGTTCCTCGACCACGACCTGGTGGAGCTGGCCGCGGCCTGCCCGCCGGAACTCAAACTGGCCGACGGCGGCAAGGGAGTGCTGAAGGAAGCGGGCCGCAAGATCCTGCCCCGGGAGGTCGTCGACCGCCCGAAGGGCTATTTCCCGGTCCCGGCCATCAAGCACATGGCCGGCCCCGTCCTGAACCGGGTGCGCGAGGCGCTGGCGGCACCCGAGGCGAGAAAGCGCGGCGTCTTCCAGGAGCCGTACGTGGCCGGCCTGCTGGCGGCGCCCGACGAGCACCGGACCAGGCGCGGAGCCAACGCCCTGTGGCAGGTAGCTTTGTTGGAGATATGGCTGCAGACGCACGGGATCAAGTGACCGACGAGCCGAGTACGTGGGCCTCGCACGGACCGGCGCCCGCCCGGCCGTCCGTCGCCGCCCACCCCCGGACGCCCGCCGCGGCCCCACAGGCCCCACAGGCCCCACAGGCCCCGCAGGCACCGGACTCCCGGTCGGCGGACGTACAAGGTTCCGCCGCCGCCCCGGCTCCGGTGCCGTTGCCCGAGGCAGGAGGGCCACGGGACGCCGTGACCCGGCTGCACGCGCACGGCTGCTGGTATCCCTCCGCCCACCCCGACGGCACCCAGGTGGCCTTCATCTGCGACCGGGGCGGCGTGCCCCAGCTGCATGCCGGACCCGTCGAAGGTGACGAGGTGCGCCTGCTCGACTCCTCCCCGGATCCCGTCAAAGAGGTCTCCTGGTCACCGGACGGCCGCTGGATCGCGTACACCACCGCACCGGGCGGCGGCGAGCACACCCGGGTGCTGTGCGTACGGCCCGACGGCACCGGTCGCCGCATCCTGGCCGGAGCCGACCCGGCCAGCTCCGCCTACCTGGGCTGCTGGGCGCACGACGGCTCGGCCGTCGCCGTCACCGTCGCCGCACCGCCTGCCCGCACCTACGGGGACGGTACGGTGCACCCGGCCCAGCCCGTCCCGGCCGACCACCACCCCGACGGCGTCCGCCTGCCGGCCGACTGGGCCGAGCGCGACGGCCGGGCCACCCTCCTCGGCGCGGCCACGTACGACGTGGGACCGGGAACGGGGCCGGACGCCACGCCGATCGACCTGACGGCCGCGGCGGCACCGGCGGTCCGGTCCGGTGGCGGCCTGTCGGCCTACCTGATCGATCCCGACGGCCTGGCGTCGCCCGTTCTGCTCGCCACGGAGACGCACGCCGCCACCTTGCGCGTATGCGACCTCAGCCGTGACGGCGCACTCGTGCTGCTGCGCCGAGGACCGCGCGGACGTCGCGAGGCCGTCCTTCGGCGCACCGCCGACTCGGCGACGACCTGCACCGTTCCCGTGGCCGACGGTGATCCGTGGATCGGCCGGTTCTCCCCCGACGCGCGGACGCTGTGGCTGCGCAGCAACGCCGACCGCGAGTACGCGGCACTGTTCGCCGTCGCTCTCGACGCCGGCGGCGAACCGCGCGGCAGGTCGGTCATGGCGGAACGCGAGGGGAGCGACCTCGAACTGCTGGCGTTCGCGTACGACGGCCGCACCGCCGCGCTGGCGTGGAACGTGCAGGGCGCGAGCCACCTCGAAGCGGTCGAGACCTTCCCGGCACAACAGGCCCCGGCCGGCACAGGGGCGGCCAGGCCGATTCCGCTGCCCCACGAGGTCGTCACGCGGATCACGGCGGCGGGCCCGGGCCGACTGGTGCTCGCGCTGTCGGGATCCCAACGCCGACCGGGCGTGTGGGCCCACGACGGCGCGTCCCCGCTCCGCACCCCGTGGTCCTCCCGCGACGAGGACGCCGTCCCGCCGGGCCGCCCACCCGTGCGCCCCGTCCCGCTGCGCCTCACGGCACGCGACGGACTGCCCCTGAGCGGCTGGTACTACAGGACGCCGGGGCGCGCCCCGGGCGAGCCGGCACCCTGCGTGATCCATCTGCACGGAGGTCCCGAGGAGCAGGAACGGCCGGTGTTCAACCCGCTCTACCACGAACTGCTCGGGCGCGGACTCGACGTCTTCGCCCCCGATGTCCGCGGCTCCTCGGGGCACGGCAGGTCCTTCGTCGACGCCGACCTGGGCGCCGGCCGCTTCGCCGCGCTGGACGATGTCGCGGACTGCGCGGCCCACGCGGTGACGGCGGGGCCCGCCGACCCGACACGGCTGGCGGTCATGGGCCGCTCGTACGGCGGCTATCTGACCTTCGCCTCCCTCGTGTGGCATCCGGACCTGTTCCGCACCGGAGTCGCCGTCTGCGGCATGTCCGACCTGCTGACCTTCTTCGCCGGTACCGAGCCCTGGCTCGCGGAGTCGGCGGCGCACAAGTACGGGCACCCCGAGCGCGACCGCGAGCTGCTGCACGCCCTGTCCCCGATGAACCGCGTCGATGCCCTGCGTGTGCCGCTGCTCGCCGTCCACGGCGAACACGACACCAACGTGCCACCGTCGGAGTCCGAACAGTTCGTACGGGCCGCGCGCGAACGCGGCGTACCCGCCGAAGTCCTCACCCTGCGTGACGAGGGCCACGACTTCCTGCGCGCGGACAACCGGCGACTGTTCCGCCGGGCCGCGGCGGACTGGATGGAGCGGCACCTCCACGTCTGAGCCTTTCGGCAGCGCCCGAACATGGTTCGACCGCCCGGCGAGAGGGGTACTCGAAGGGCTCCACATATCGGCCGCACACCGGCCGGAGCTTCCAGGAGGTGAGGGGAGTGGCCACCTCTCCGAGGTCGTCGATGGAAACCCATCCCGACATCGTCGACATGCGCAACCGCCATGAGATGGCGGAGCGCGCCACCAGTACACCCAGGGCGCAGGCCATCGAGGCCATGGCGTTCCTCACGGGTGTGTACCTGGCGGCCTCCCCGTGGATCGCGGGGTTCAGCAACCTGTCCGCGCTGGCGGTCAACAATCTCGTCGTCGGCATCGCCTATGCACTGTTGATGAGCGGCGGTTTCGGCCGCGCCTACGAGCGAACGCACAGCATGGCGTGGGCCGCCTGCGCACTGGGTGCGTGGACCATCGTCGCGCCGTGGGTCGTCTCCGGTGACGTCAGCACCACCAGGACCGTCTGGAACAACATCATCGTCGGGGCCATCGGCCTCCTGATGGGTCTGGCCGCCAGCGCCGTCGTCGGCGAGAAGCGGTCGCGGGCCGGACGTATGTCCGCCCCGTAGAACCAGGTCGAGTCGAATCGCCCCGTCTGTCGCCTTCCCTGAAGCCCGGACCGGCCGCTCCGGTCCGGGCCGGGGGACGTCCGGCCCGGGTACCGGGTACGGCCAGTCCGGCCCGGGTACCGGGTACGGCCAGTCCGACTTCGACACAGGGGGAACACACAGGGACCCAAGGGGAACTACTCGGGAGGAACGATGGATCATTCGCGGGCGCCGGTGCTGGAGGCGTTGCAGGAGTTCCGGCGGCGTGGAGACGTGGCCTACGGTCCGCCGGGGCACAAGCAGGGCCGCGGTGTGGACCCGCGGGTGCTGGAGATCGTGGGGCTCGACGTGTTCCGCTCGGACGTCCTGTCCCTCAACGGGCTGGACGACCGCCGCCAGTCCCAGGGCGTGCTCAGCCAGGCCCAGGAACTCATGGCCGACGCGGTCGGCGCCGAGCAGGCGTTCTTCTCCACGTGCGGCAGCTCCCTGTCGGTGAAGACCGCCATGCTGGCCGTGGCCGGCCCCGGTGAGAAGCTGCTGTTGTCGCGCAACGCGCACAAGTCCGTGGTCGCGGCCGTCGTCGTCAACGGGGTCGAGCCGATCTGGGTCCACCCGAAGTTCGACCGCGAGCGGCATGTCGCCCACCCGCCGGAGCCCGACGACGTACGCCGCCGCCTTGAGGAGCATCCGGACGCCAAGGGCATGCTGCTGATCACGCCGACCGACTGGGGCACCTGCGCGGACGTCAAAGGCGTGGCGCGGGTGTGCCACGAGTTCGACGTCCCTCTCATCGTCGACGAGGCGTGGGGCGCCCACCTGCCGTTCCACCCCGACCTGCCGGCCTGGGGCATGGACGCCGAGGCCGACCTGGTGGTCACCAGCGTCCACAAGATGGGCAGTGCGATCGAGCAGAGTTCCGTCTTCCACCTCCAGTACGACCGGGTGTCGCCCGAGGCTCTCAGGCAGCGGGAGGACCTGCTCGGCACGACCAGCGCCTCGACCCTGATGTACGCGACCCTCGACGGCTGGCGCCGTCAGATGGTCGAGCACGGGCGTGAACTCCTGGACGCGGCGCTGCGCCGCGCGGATCGGATCAGGGTCGCGGCCGGTGAGCTGCCGGGGCTGCGGCCCATGGCTGAGGAGATCGTCGAGGAAGGGCTCGCCGCCTCCTTCGACCACCTGAAGATCGTGATCGACGTGCGGGAACTGGGCATCAGCGGTATGCAGGCGACCGAGTGGCTGCGCACCCACCGGCACGTGGACCTCGGCGGCTCCGACACCTGCCGTATCAGCGCCTCCATCACGCACGCCGATGACGACGAGACCGAGAAGATCCTGCTGGACGCCCTGAGCGCCCTCGTCGACGGCGCCGACTCGATCGAACACCGGCCGCCGGTCCACCTGCCGGAGCCCTCGACGCTCGAGCTGGAGCAGGCCATGCTGCCACGCGACGCGTTCTTCGCCGAGGTGGACCATGTGCCCGCGGAGCGCGCCGCGGGACGGATCGCCGCGGAGATGATCAGCCCGTACCCGCCGGGCGTGCCCGCCATCGCGCCCGGCGAGGTGATCACCGACGAGGTCCTCGACTACCTGCGCAGCGGCGTCGAACACGGCGTCCTGATCCCGGACGCGGCCGACTCCTCGGTCAGGACACTGCGGGTGGTCGCGCGGCGGTGAGCGCCGGGCGGCTGCGCCGCGGTCGGGCACGATGCGCTGCCCGTGACGGCACGGTGCTCCGACAGCACCAGGGCAGTTCCCGATCTTCCTGATGGTGGGGGCGGCATCGCCTGACATACCGTCAGTCAGTCCCAGTCCCAGTCCCAGTCCCAGTCTCCGCCGCCGTCGTACGACCGGTGCGCGACGCCGGCAGCGGCGCGGCCCGCCCAATGCGCTCAAGGCCCGGCGCGGGCGGGCCGAAGGTTCGACAAGACCCGCGCCGGGCCACCGGCGGCCCGCCCTCCACGGGGAGCGCCGATACCGCTCCGAAACCTCCGGCCCGCACCGTGACCAGCACCACGAACAGGGGCCGCATCGGGGGGACTCCGGCGCCCCAACGCCCGCTCCGCCGAAGCCGGTTCAGGGACGCTGCGGCGGTACGCCCTGGTGCACCAGATGCGGATCCGTCACCGCCACGGGCAGCACGATCTCATCGATGCGCGCCATCAGGTCCGCCTCCAGCGTCACACCGGCCGCCTTCGCGTTCTCCACCACCTGCTCGGGCCGGGAGGCGCCGACGATCGCCGCGGACACGTTGCTGTTCTGCAGCACCCACGCGACCGCCAGCTGAGCCAGGGTCAGGCCGGCCTCGTCGGCCAGCGGCTTCAGCCGCTGCACCGCGTCGAGCACCTCGTCGCGCAGGAAGCGGCCGATCATCGCCGAGCCCTTGTCGTCCGTCGCCCGCGACCCGGCCGGCGGCTGCTGCCCCGGAAGGTACTTGCCGGTCAGCACACCCTGGGCGATCGGCGACCACACGATCTGCCCGATGCCCAGCTCCTCACTGGTCGGCACGACCTCACCCTCGATCACCCGCCACAGCATCGAGTACTGGGGCTGACTCGACACCAGCGGGATGCGCAGCTCCCGCGCCAGTGCGTGCGCCCGCCGTATCTGATCGGCCGTCCACTCGGAGACGCCGATGTACAGGGCCTTGCCGGAGTGGACGACGTCGGCGAACGCCTCCATGGTCTCCTCCAGCGGCGTGAACCGGTCGAACCGGTGCGCCTGGTAGAGGTCCACGTAGGAGGTCTCAAGCCTGCGCAGGGAGTTGTCGATCGACTCCATGATGTGCTTGCGCGACAGCCCTCGGTCGTTCTTCCCGGGGCCGGTGGGCCAGTACACCTTGGTGAAGATCTCGATTCCCTCGCGACGCTCGCCCTTCAGCGCCCGCCCGAGCACCGACTCGGCGCGAGTCTCGGCATAGGTGTCGGCGGTGTCGAACGTGGTGATGCCTGCGTCGAGAGCGGCTCGCACACAGGCGACTGCGGCTTCCTCCTCGACCTGTGAGCCGTGGGTCAGCCAGTTGCCGTAGGCGATCTCACTGATGATCATGCCGCTGTTGCCGAGATGCCGGTATTCCATCGTTGAACCCCTCAAAGCGTAGGTGTGCTCATGATCCCGCCTGGGCCGGTCGCTGATGCGACCGGCTCAAAGAGATCATCCACCGAGGGACAGGCGGGGCGCGAGAGCGGCATGTCATCTCACCCCGGCAGATCGGGTGACCACCGCGGCTGCCCATGAGCGTTCGCAAGGACACGGGTGGATCCCGGCCGATAGCCTGATGACGGCTGGCAAGTCCAGCGTGTACTCAGCCGGAGCTATCAGCGACCGCAGCACAGGAGGAACCGTGGCCGGTCAGTTCGAGGCGACGACCGAGATCAACCGCCCTGTCGAGGAAGTCTTCGCCTTCCTCGCCGACGGCACGAACGACCCTGAGTTCAGCCCCAGGGTCCAGAAGATCACGAAGACGCCGCAGGGGCCGACGGCGGTGGGCACGGTCTTTACGAGCACGGTCAAGGACGCCGGTATGAAGACGGGCCGGGAGTTCCGGATCACCGTATTCGAGGCTCCCCATCGCATCCGCTGGACGGAGATCTCGAAGAACCTCGTGACGGCTGACGAGGGTGGCTATGAGCTGGAGGCAACCGGACCGGCCACGACCAGGGTGCGGATCTTCAATGTCCTGGAGGGCCACGGCATCGGAAAGCTGCTGGTGGGCTTCGCCCTGGCTGCGGCACGCAAGGATGGGCCCGCGTTCGGACAGCGGATCAAGGCGGCGGTGGAAGCGTCGTAGGGCGTGTGGCTGGTGCGACATCAGTAGCTCTTCGACGGCTCGGCGATCATGTGGTCGCGTGTCGGTGTGAAGGCGCCGCCTAGGACTGGGCGGCACCGCGCAGGTGTTCGGCGAGCGCCGCGATCGCCGTCGGCTCGGCGCGGTCCTTGACTCCCCAGGCCAGCAGATGGCGGCGGCGGGCCCAGGAGTCCTGCAGTTCGCACATGTCGAGGGGCTGGTGGGGGTCCACGGCGCGACGCGGCACGACGGCGAGCCCGACGCCGGCGGCGGCCAGGGCGACGAGGACGCCCAGGTCGGCGACAGTGGTGCGGTGGCGCACCACCGGAGCGTGCGGCCCCAGGCGCTTCTCGATCCAACGGCGCAGTGACGATGGGGCGTTGAGCCCGACAAGCGGATGCTCGGCGACCTCGCTGTAGGTCAGCGCGGTCCGTCCGGCGAGGACCCCTCCGGCCTGGCCGATCACGACGAGAGAGTCGTCGCCGAGCGGCTCCGTGCGCAGGCCGCAGTCGCGGGCCTCGCCGTCGAGGATGATCCCCAGGTCCGCCTCTCCGTCGGCGAGCATCCGCACGGTCTGCGGGGTGCGGCTCTCGGACACCGTGACATCGAGATCCGGGTGGGCGCGGAGGAACGAGATCAGGGCCTGTGGCACCAGCCGATGCATCGCGGAGCCGCCGCCGAGCAGAACGAGCGGAGCGGTTGGCGAGCGGGTGTAGCTCGCGACGGCGCTTTCGAGCCGGGCGGTCTGGGCGAGTACGTCGCGTGCGTGGCGGGCCAGGGTCGTCCCCGCGGGCGTGGGCCGCACGCCCCGTCGGCCGCGGATCAGCAGTGCCACGCCGGCGTGGTGTTCCAGTGAGCGCACCCTGGCGCTGGCCGAGGGCAGACTCAGGTGCATGCGGTGGGCCCCGGCCGTGATCGAGCCCTCCGTGACGATGTGGAGAAACAGCCGCAGGTCGTCCAGGTCATAGCGCACCGGATCAGACTAAGGCTGAGACTTAGGCTGACTCCGCCGATGGCGCATTGTGGACCCATCCGTCCCGGGGCGATGCTCGGCGGGTGTTCGAGTTGTCGCTTGTCCTGCTGGCCGGTGTCGCCGCCGGGGTGCTGAACGCCATGGGTGGTGGGGGCACCTTCGTGGCGCTGCCCGCCCTCGTGGCGTTCGGCCTGTCACCGGTGACGGCGAACGCGATGTCGCGGGTCGCTCTCGTCCCCGGTGCCGTGGCCGGCGCGTGGGTGTACCGGCGTGAACTCGCCCCGGTCGGGCCTACGTCCACGAAGACGCTGACAGCCGTCAGCCTGATGGGCGGCGGCGTCGGTGCGGGCCTGCTGCTGGTGCTGCCGGGATCGTCGTTCGACGCGGCGGCGCCGTGGCTGCTCGCCTTCGCCACGGTGATCCTCGCCTTCGGGCGGCATCTCTCCAGCGCGTTCACCAGCGTGCTGGGCCGCTCGGTCGGCATGAGTGCACCAGCCGTCCTGATCGGTCAGTTCTTCCTCGCCGTGTACGGCGGGTACTTCGGCGGTGCCGTAGGCATCCTGATGCTGGCCCTGTGGAGCATCGGCCTCGGCCTCGACGCCGCGGCGACCAACCCGATGCGGATCGCCCAGCTCGCGGCCATCTACCTCAGCGCGACAGTGCTGTTCCTCGTCGCCTCGGACGCACTGAGTGCTCCGCTTCTCCTCGTCGTCATGCTGGTCGGCGCCGTGGTCGGGGGCTTTGCCGGCGCCCACCTCGCCCGCCGTCTCCCCGCCCGGCTGCTGCGGGGTGTCATCTTGACCACCGCCGTGGCCATGACCGTCCTGTACTTCCTGCAGGGCTGAGCCTGCGGGGACGTTCAGTCGTTGGCGGCGCCGTAGCGCAGTTCTCCGTCGTGCGGGAGGAGGTAGCCGATGCCCCGTGTCTGCGGCATCCGGCCGTTCAGGGTGGCGGCGTCGGCGCAGCCCGAGGTGTCGAATCCGATGTAACCGGCGCGGAAGTCGGCGGTGCGGAACGCCTCGGTTCCCACGGCCGCGAGCCAGTCGTCAAGAACCCGGGACCTGAAGAACTGCCGGCCGCTCTGGTGGTAGGAGATGCCGGCGCGGTCGAGGGCGCTGAGAGGAATGGAGAAGTCCAGCCAGTCGATGGTGTCGGCTTCCTCTTCCAGAACCGCGGCGCAACCACACGTCACGAGCCGGCCCGTGGGCAACCGAACCTGCCCTTGCAGGTGGCCCAACCTCCTCAGCGACTCCACCGTGCACTCCACGGGCTCCAGATCCCGGGACTCACGGGACCGGTCACCGAAACACCCCTGAACGCCCGCCGCGGACCACACCGCGGTCAGGACGCGCTGCAGCCGGGCATCGCTCCGCGGCCCCACTTCGATGGCCAGGTCGTAGGAGCCGCCTGCCCAGTTCTCGGCCGCGCCGATGGCGTGTGGAGTACCCATGTCGCGATCATGACGGATCAGCAGCCGGACCGGCATCCCATTACCTCGCCCACGGCCGCTCTTGCCACGGCGGGTGCCGAGCTGGCACGCTCAGGGGCGTGATCAAGAGAATCGAGTCCGCTGTCCGCCTGTGAGCGTGACGCCCGGGACTGGACTGCCCGGCACCCCGACCACGCTGTTCGGCCATGCGCTCCGACTGCATCAACAGTCGCCGGACAAGCCCCTTCCACGCGACGGTGAGCCGTATCCCGATGAGGAACTGCGCCGCCGTGAACCCCGCCCGAAAGCGCCGCGCGACCGCAGGCTCGTGGGCGTCGACGTCGCCCGGATACTCGCCGAGCACTTCGCCGATCCGAACGCCGTGCCGAGTGCGCTGAGCGACCGCTTCCACGACGTCCACGTACCGATTCACTACAACGAGCACATCGCCAACGCCGCCAGGACGGCTGGGGAGGTCCGAGCACGGGAAGCCGGTCGGTGGCTGGTACGGCACGGGACCCATACCTCCACCGTCACGGTCGGGTCGGCCCTGCTCGCTGCCGTTGCCAGGGTGGGTGACATCCCACTGATCCAGACCATCGGACTACTCTCCTGCACCTTCGGCCCGCTCGCGGCGCGGGGCCTTGAACGCTTGCCTGGCGGCGCTGACGCACTCATCTGGCTGGCGGAGCGGGTGACCGGCTGGGGCCGGGTGTATGTGGTGGAGGCTCTGTGCCGGCTTGTGGACGGCGACCCGGTCGTCCGGCCCTGGCTCTTGCGGAGGTCGGTCGACGGAGACTGCCTCAACGGCTACTTCGCGGGCCAGGTCGCGCGGGTGGCCGGACTCCACGAGGCTGTCGCGGCGTTCGGGGACGACGCGGAACTGGTCGACCACACGACCCGGCTTCTCCATGTGATGACGTACGGCGAAGGCATGGGCACTTCACTCCGTCGCTACCCGTACGCGGCCGTGGTCCTGGAGGCGCACGTCCGCTCGCTCGGAGACCTTGTCCCAACGGTCGAGCGCTACTTCGCCGCGGCGATCCTCTCCAGCGCCGTCGCCGGCATCGACCAGGCACTGTGGGACATCGCCGGCAAGACCTACGGCGTCCCCGTGCACCGTCTGCTCGGCGGCCCGGTCCGTGACCGCGTCCGGATGTACGCCTGGATTGGCGGAGACCGCCCGAGCGACGTGGCCGAACTGGCCAAGGAACAGGTCGAGGCCGGCTTCACCGCCGTGAAGATGAACGCCTCGGCCGAACTCGCCGCCATCGACACCCCTGCACGCACCGCCGAGGTCGTCGAGCGCGTCGCGGCCGTGCGGGAAGTGCTCGGCGACGAGCGGGACATCGCCGTCGACTTCCACGGCCGCGTCTCCACCGCCATGGCCCGCCGCCTGCTGCCCCTGCTCGAACCGCTGCACCCGGTGTTCGTCGAAGAACCCGTCCTGCCGGAACACTCGGGCCATCTGCGCAGCCTGGTGGAGTCCACGAGCATTCCACTCGCCACCGGCGAACGCCTCTACTCCCGCTGGGACTTCCGCGAGGTCATGACCAGCGGCATCGCCGTCGCCCAGCCCGACCTGTCGCACGCCGGAGGCATCTCCGAGATCCGCCGTATCGCGGCCATGGCCGAGACGTACGACGTCGCCATGGCCCCGCACTGCCCCCTCGGCCCCATCGCCCTCGCCGCCAGCCTGCAGATCGCCTTCGCGGTTCCCAACTTCCTGATCCAGGAACAGAGCATGGGAATCCACTACAACCAACAATGCGACCTGCTGGACTACGTGATGGACCCGGAACCCTTCCGCTTCCACAACGGCTACGCCGTCCTCAACTCCCGCCCTGGACTGGGCGTCGAGATCGAGGAGAAGGCCGTCCGCCGCGCCGCCGAGACCGGGCACCGCTGGCGCAACCCCGTATGGCGCGGCGCCGACGGATCATTCACCGAATGGTGACCCACCGACCGTCCACCGAATCACCCGCTCAAGGAGAGCACCAACCCATGAACCTGGTGGAACCGCTCCGAGTTCACCGACTGCTGGCGATCGTGCGCGGAAAGGACACCGACGCGGCACTGCGCACCGTCCTCACTCTCGCCGAGGAAGGCATCGCGGCCATCGAGGTGTCGCTGACCACCGCCGACGCGTTGACGGTGATCAGGCGGGCGCGTGCCGAACTGGGCCCAGGCGCAGTGCTCGGCGCCGGGACCGTCCGGTCGGCCGCGGACGCCGCCCGAGCCGTCGACGCCGGAGCCTCGTACCTCGTCACCCCGGCACTGGTCGACGGGCTGGAGCCCTACGGCATACCCGTGCTGATGGGAGCCCTGACACCGAGCGAGATCGAACTCGCCCTCGCCCGGGGCGCCGACGCGATCAAACTCTTCCCCGGCTCCCTGGGCGGGCCCCCCTACCTGGGCGCCCTGCGCGACCCGTTCCCCGAGGTGCCGTTCGTGCCCGTCGGCGGCATCGACGCGGCGGTCGCCCGCGACTACCTCGCCCGGGGCGCGATCGCCGTCGGCGTGGGCTCCCCGCTGATCGGCGACGCCGCCGACGGCGGCGACCTCGACCAACTCCGCGGCCGCGTGGCCGCGTTCCGCACCGCCGTCACCCGGGAGACGCCATGACGACGCCGGCTCACCAGGCCGCGCCCGAAGTGGTCACCTTCGGCGAGACGATGGCGGCACTACGGGCCCACGGCATGCTACGGCTGGGCGGAAGTCTCGGCCTGTCCATAGCGGGAGCCGAATCCAACGTCGCCATCGGCCTCGCCCGGCTCGGACACCGGGTGCGCTGGGCCGGCCGGGTCGGCGCGGACGAACTCGGCGAGCTGGTGCTGCGTACCCTGCGCGCCGAGGGCATCGACCTCGCCCACGCGGTCACCGACGACACCGGGCGGTCCACAGGACTGCTGCTGACCGAACCACGGCTGGGCACCCTGACCCGCGTCAGCTACTACCGGGCCGGTTCCGCGGGTTCGGCCCTCTCACCGGCCGACGTGCTGCCCGCCCTCACGTCGGGAACCCGCGTCCTGCATCTGACCGGCATCACCCCGGCGCTCGGTCCGTCGGCGGCCGAGGCGACCGCGGCGGCCGCGACGACGGCTCGCGATGCCGGCATCACCGTATGCCTAGACGTCAACTACCGCTCCCGGCTGTGGAGCGCCGACCAGGCGCGCACAGTGCTCCGTCCTCTACTGAACCGCACCGACCTGCTCATAGCCTCCGAGGACGAGCTGCCGCTGATGCTGGAACGCCCCGACGCGGGCGAGGGCGACGGCGTGAAGAGCCTCCTGGCCGCGGGTGTCAAAGAGGTGGTCATCAAGCGCGGCGCCCGCGGGGCGACCACCTTTACCGCCGACGGCGCCACCGACCGCTCGGCGCGGCAGGCCGACGCCGTCGATCTGGTCGGCGCGGGCGACGCCTTCGTGGCCGGATACCTGTCGGGCCTCCTCCACGACGCGGACATCCCGGCACGCCTGCACCGAGCCGTCACCACCGCGGCCTTCGCGGTCGGCACCCCGGGCGACTGGGAGGGCCTGCCGACGCAGGACGAACTCGGCCTGCTCGACCAGCCGGACGGCACCACGATCCGCTGACGAGGAGAGCGACGATGACATCCGCCGCACAGCAGTCGACGACGATCGTGGTCCACGGCGGCTACGAGCTCGCCGAAGGGGGGCGTTGGGTCGACGGCCGGTTCGTGTACGTGGACATCCTCAGCGGCGGGCTCTTCGAACTGCGCGACGGTACCGACCCGACGCCGCACCAACTGGCCCGGCTCGACGTGCCGTTGGGCGCCGTCGCCCCGGTACACGGCCGGCCGGACACCTGGATCGCCGCCGCGGGCACCGGCATCGCGCTCCTCACCGCCGACGGGCGGCTGGCATGGCTGGACCGTCCCGAGGACCGTACCCCCGTGCCCAGCCGGATGAACGACGGTGTCGCGGACGCTGCGGGCCGCTTCTGGGCCGGCAGCATGCCCTACGACGGCACCCCCGGCGCGGGCTCTTCGGCGGCGTAGGCGGTCCAGTCGTGCTTTGGAAGATCGTCCGCATCAACTGAGCGCTGCCATCCTGCTCACCGTCGGGCTTCGTGAAGGCCTCCTGCCGGCTCGGGATCGCGATGCGAACCGAGCTCCAGGAGGCCTTGTTCCGTGTCACGCGAAGAGGGCCGGCGCCCTGAGGGAAGGCGGGACGCCGCGGGTCAGCCGGGCCATGTGCCGGTCAGGCGGCGGGTGGCGGCCGCGCCGCCGCGGTCGACCATGGCTTTGACGCCGGCGAAGATCGCGCCCTGGAGGACCGCTGCCGACAGGGTCTCGCGCCAGGTGCGGTCCTCATCGGTGGAGTCGGGGGCGTCCTCTTCGTGTCCGAGCTTCTTCCAGACCTGCTTGAACACTCCACCGGCCAGTACGCCGCTGGTGGCGCCGAGTGCCAGGCCGACGGGCTTGTAGGCGATCTTCGAGGCTTTCATCGCCGCCTCCTGGCACGACGTACGAGCAGCAGGGCGATGGCCGCGCCCGCCGCGACGAACAGGGGTGTGCGGTTGGCCTGCGCCATCCGCATTCCCTGGTCGGCTTTCTCGCGGACCGGCTCCGGGGCCTTCTCACGGGCCAGCTCTCCGACGTGCACGGCCGTGTCGCGCACCTGCACGGTGGCCGCGGCCGCCTTGGTGCGTACCGGTTCAGGGGTCCTGTCCTGCACCAGATGGGCCGCGTGCGTCGCCTTGTCCCGCAGCTGGGCCGTGACTTGGGTGGTCCTCTCGGTGACCTGCTGCCTGACGGCCGTCGTCTTCTCGTGGGCACGGGTCTTCACGTCGGTCTTCGCCGCGAGAGCCTCGACGGTCTCGCCGAGTTCCTCACGGGTCGCCTCGACCTGCTCGCGCAGTTCCTCCGGGGAGGGTGCCCCCTCCTTGCCCGGGTGCGGCTTGTCCTGGGTCATCGCTGTGCCTTCTCCCTGATCTCGGCCACGTCGGCCTTGACGCTGCTCATCGTCCGCTCCGGTGTCGGCGGGGAGGCCTTGCCGATCTGCTGTTTGCCGAGCGCGGCCATCACGGCGGTGACGGCGGCCAGGACGCCGGTGACGATCAGCGCCGCCACCCACACGTCCATGCCGAGCGACAACGCGGCGATCGCCGTGGCCACCAGTGCCTGCAGCGTGAGGACACCCACCAGGCCGGCGCCGCCGAACAGACCGCCGCCCTTGCCGAACCGCTTGCCCTTCTCGGTCATCTCCGCCTGCGCCAACCGCATCTCGTCCCGGACCAGCTGCGACAGCTGTCGCGAGGCCTGCTGGACCAGGTCGCTCACCGGTTCCTGCGCTGCTCCGCCGGTGCGGTGGGGGCCGTCTGTTGTCATGGGTGTTCACCTGTCCTTCGTCGGTGCTTTCGGCGTACGTGGCGGCTTCGTCCATGCGACGGACCCGAGGAAGCCGAAGGCGGCAACGGAGTGAACGACTGCCAGGCGCCCCGTCGGACCGCACCTCGGCCCCTCCATCGGGTCCATCACGTCCATCAGGTCCATCAGGTCCATCAGGTACTTCGGGTTCCATCAGGCCTCAGGATTCAAGGCGGCGACGGTCCTCTTCGTCCCACTTCCGGGTGTCACGCGGCCGGACGTACGGCTCGTCTCCGACCGGATGACCGCCCGCGACAGCCCGCTGCCGGGCCAGCTCCGCGTCGAATTCCAGGCCGAGCAGGATCGCCAGGTTCGTGATCCACAGCCACACCAGGAAAATGATCACGCCCGCGATGGCGCCGTAGGTCTTGTTGTACGAGCCGAAGTTCGCGACGTAGAAGGCGAATCCCGCCGAGGCGATCATCCAGATCACCAGGGCCAGGAAACTGCCCGGCGTGATCCAGCGGAAGCCGCGGACCTTCGCGTTCGGGGTCGCCCAGTACAGGGTCGCGATCATGATCGTGACCAGGATCACCAGCACGGGCCACTTCGCGATCGACCACACCGTCAGGCCTGTGTCACCGACCCCGAGCGCGGTGCCGACCTCTTTCGCGAGACCGCCGGTGAACACGACGATCAGCGCGCTGATCACGGCCATGACCATCAGCACCACCGTCACGCCGACCCGAACCGGCAGCACCTTCCACACCGGACGGCCCTCGGGGATGTCGTAGACCGCGTTGGCGCTCCTGATGAACGCGGCGACATAGCCGGACGCCGACCACACCGCGAGCACCAGGCCCACGATCGCCATGATCGAGCCGAGCCCCGCGTTGCCCTGCATCTGCTGCACCGCGTTGCGCAGGACATCCTGCGCCGCGCCCGGAGCGAGCTTCTGGATGTTGTCCAGCACCTGCTGCGTCGCCGACCGGCCGACGATTCCCAGCAGGGACACGAGCGCCAGCAGGGCCGGGAACAGCGCGAGGATGCCGTAGTAGGTCAGCGCCGCCGCCCGGTCGGTCAGCTCGTCCTTCTTGAACTCTTTGAGCGTGCCTTTCAGCACCGTCCCCCATGAGCCTTTGGGCAGGTCCTTCGGCCTGTCCGGTGCTTGCCGCTCCACCTGCTCGTCCGGACCGGCACTGGGTGCCCGCGCTGCCTCGGTCTCCTGGTCCGCCGCAGTCTGCCCGTTGTGCCTGCCATGCCTTCTGATCGTCCTTGTCATGCCGCACGAGTATCCGACCGAACATCGCTTATGCGTTCATTTGCGACATTTAGGGCAACGGGCGGACAGGATGCGTGCCGCGTTCGAGAACTGTCGCGGAAACCGGCTCCGAACGGGTGGACTCGCACGAACGCCTACCGGGCGGGAGCTCCTCCCCAGCGTCCGGATGGTGACGTGACGTTGTCCACCTGACCCCTGACCCCTGACCCGGAAGAGGCGTTCCGACATGCGACGTACCCCCTCCCGCCGTCTGTTGGCCGCGGCGCTGCTGGTGGCGTCGGTGGTGGCCCCGATGGCAGCGGTGCCCGCCACGGCCGTCCACGCCGCGGACGCCGACCGGTACGACAAGGACGAGTGCCCACCGGAGGGCCTGGGGCCCGAGCTGACCGCTCGGTTGGACAAGGCCGTCAAGGACGTCCGCCGGCAGGCCGGCATTCCCGGCGTCGTCGTCGGACTGTGGATGCCGGGCAAGGGGAACTACGTGCGCGCGACCGGCGTCGCCGACACCACCACCCGCAGGCCGATGACCAAGGACCAGTTCTTCCGCATCGGCAGCGAGACCAAGACCTTCACGGTCACCGCGCTGCTCAAGCTCGTCGACGACGGTCGGATCGGGCTGGACGACCCGATCTCCGCCTACATCGACGGCGTGCCCAACGGCGAGCGGATCACGCTGAGGCACCTGGCCGAGATGCGCAGCGGCCTGTTTCCCTACAGCGCCGACCCGGACTTCGAGCACGATCTGCTGAGCGACCCGAGTCGCTCGTTCACCCCGCAGGAGGTGCTCGCGTACGGCTTCAAGCACCCGAACACCTTCGCGCCGGGGCGGGAGTTCCAGTACTCCAACAGCAACCTCGTCCTCCTCGGCCTGGTGATCGAGAAGGTCAGCGGTCACCGCCTCGCCGACTTCATCGACAAGCGGGTGCTCCGCCCGGCCCGCCTGCGCCACACGTTGTTCCCACAGGGCCCCGAGTTTCCCGAGCCGCACCCGCACGGGTACACCAACCAGACGCTGAGCGGTGAGATCGAGGACGCGACGGACTGGAACCCCAGCTGGGCCTGGGCGGCCGGGGCGATGATCTCGGACCTGCACGATCTGCGTCACTGGGCGAAGATCGTCGCCACCGGCACGCTGCTCAGCCCCGAGACCCAGGCGCAGCGACTCAAGACGCTGCCGACCGGCTATCCCGGTACGAGCTACGGCCTCGGCATCTTCACATCCGGTGGCTGGATCGGACACAACGGCTCCATCCCGGGCTACGAGACCGTGACCGTCTACCTGCCCTCGAAGAAGGCCACCTTGGTCGTCATGCTCAACACCGACATCACCGACGAGGGGCAGGAACCGTCCTCGCTGGTCGCTCGGGCGATCACCGAGATCGTCACCCCGAACAACGTCTACGACCGCCCGGTCCCCCCACGCTGAAGCGTCAGGGCGCCCCGCACCAGGCGGCCCGGCCTGACGGTGTGGTGGGCCGAATCTCCGTTGCGGAGGAGGCCCGCCGCCCACGATCCTGACGCCATGGGGTACTCCGTATGCGGCTGAGGCTGCGTCAGTTCAGGCCCCGGACCGGGCCGCACCTGCACCGTGTCGTCCAGCCTCGGCAGCCGCTTCGCCACACCTCGCTGCGCGCCCCGAAGCCCATCGGCCTGCTGCTCGGCGACCACGACGGGCTGAACCGCCTCGCGGGCCTCTTCTCCTTCGCCGCCTACTCCCGGCACACGATCGTCCACGTACCGCTGCGCGCCGGCTTGCCGCCCGACGAGGGGGTCGGCGAACCGGTCGACCTCGTCCTGGCCCACCACACGCTCGGCCTGCGCCCCAGCCAGTGGCCCGAACTGCGGCGCAGGCTGGTGAACGGCACTCCGCTGACCGCCCGCACCGACGAGGCACGTACCGCTCGCGACGCCGCCTCCTGGCGAGACCGATGGGAGCGGGCCGACTTCCGGGACGAGCTGCGGCACGCCACCCACGCCCGAACGCTCTTCCTGTTCGGCAGCAGGGACGTCTTCGCCGAGACCGTCACGTACTTCGCCCACGCGGCGGGCTGGGGCCCGCACCAGAAGGGCGTCGTCAAAGGCCACTCGGCGCTCATGGCGGCGCTCCCGACGCTGGTCCAGGAGCCGGGTGGCGGTCACCCCATCGAGGTGCTGATCAGCTTCAAGCCCTATCCGCCTTATGCCCACTTCAGGCGGCCGGGGCGCTGAGCCGAGCAGCCGTACGCAGACCTGGGCGCACGGTGCACCGAGCCCATCGACAAGCATAATCTGTATTCACTTGTCGTCACCCGATGTGGTGCGCTCGTATCCCGCATTGCGCTTGACCTGGGTCAAGATCGGCGACAAGGGCGGCTCCGCGAAAACTTTCGCCGCACGGGGTATGGACGCTGTCCCGCCAATGTGTGCACACTATCGCCGTCTCGGATCATCTGGAGGCGGACGGAGCCGACCCAGGCCGCCAGTGAGCCCCACAAGGGTGCCCAAGAGCTCCCGCCGCCGACAGTGACCGCATCAACTCAGCACCGGGCGTCGCACCACCACGTCGCACCGGCCGCCGACCGTGCAACTTCCGTACCCGGTCGGCCTCCACCAAGACTCATGGCCGCCGGCCGGCTCCTGTTCCCGCGCGATCGGACCAGGGGCACGCGCCCGGCGTCCGAGGAGGTCACATGCCACCGCTCTCCGCAGAACCTCACCGATCCACCGGCCCGACCGCGCCCCGCGCCCCCCACCAGCCCACACGACGGCTCACTGTGGCCGTCTTTCCCGGCGCCGGTGACGTGCACCTGTACCACGCCCTCGACTCCGGGTACTTCGACCGGGCGGGACTGGACGTGAACCTGGTCGAAGTCGCCTCCTCCGACCAGCAGTTGGCCGGCTGGAACAAGGGCGACTACGACGTCATGCACACCTCTCCCGACCACCTGCTGCGTTCCGTACTGAAGCGGGATCCGGTGGCTGTCCGGGCCGAGGGCATCGGCGAACTCGCCGTCCACCGGCATCCCGGCGCACCACAGCCGACGGACCGTTGGGCCGTCGACAACGCCCAGAGCGCCTTCGCGTTCGTGCTGCGTGCCGTACTCGCCGACGTCACCGGCCTGTCGGTGGCCGAAAGCCGGCTCGACCCGGTGGGCGGTACCTTGCAGCGGTTCCGGGCACTGCCCGCCGGCACGGTGGACGGGACCACCCTTCATCCGCCCTTCGACGTCCTCGCCGCCGAACAGGGATACCCCCGCCTCGGCGGCCACCTCCAGGCCGCGCCCGACCTCATCACCAACGTGGTGCTGACCCCCCGCGCCACCGCCACCACCTGGTACATCCGCGACTACCTCAAAGTCTGCGGCGCCAGCACGTCGCAACTCCTGACCTCCGGTGCACCGGCCATCGAGGCAGCCCTGGTCGGGCACGGTTGGCCCCCGGCCACCGCCCAGGCCGCCGTCCCCGGTCTTCTGGGCCCCGCCGGCCTGTCGACCTCGCCCGAGGTGACCCTGCGCGGGCTGGAGGCGGTGGCAGAACTGCGCCGCCGCTTCGATCCTGCCTGGCGGCCCGCAGGCCCGCTCCAGTCCCTGATCGGGCCCGAGCAGGGACATTGACGGGCCCGCACCCGCCACCGAAAACAGCCCCGATCCGTGAACAGGCTGATTCCGCCTGCGTGCCGTGAAGCGCCGGCCGGTCGGCGGCCACGGCACACCGCTCACCCCACGCCGCATCAACGGCGAGACACGCCTCCCCGACAAAGCAATGTGAGAGGAAAACGTCATGCACGACGACAGTCGCGAAACAAGTCCTGGCAACGCCACCTGGCGGCCGGTGACTCTGCTGGTGCTCGCCATCTGTGGGATGACCGTCGTCTGCGACGGGTACGACGTGGTCATATTCGGCGCCGTGATTCCTTCCCTCCTTCATGAGCCGGGCTGGAACCTGACTCCGGCCGGTGCCGGTCTGATCGGTTCCGTGGCCCTGATCGGCATGCTCCTGGGATCCCTGACCGTCGGCACGCTCACCGACACGCTGGGGCGGCGCAGGATGCTCATCGGGTGCCTGGCCTGGTTCTCGGTGATGACGGGCCTGTGCGCGCTCGCGCCCTCCCCGGAGGTTTTCGGCCTGTTCCGCTTCCTCGCCGGTCTCGGACTCGGCGGTGTGCTGCCGACAGCCACCGCCCTCACCGGTGAGTACTCGCACCCGAAAACGCGCAACCTGGTCTACGCGATCGTGTTCAGCGGCTTTCCGGTCGGAGGCATCATCGCCGCCCTCACCGGCATCTTCGTCATTCCGCGGTTCGGCTGGCACACGATGTTCCTGCTCGGTCTCCTGCCGCTTCTCCTCGTCGTGCCCCTGGCTGTCAGGTATCTGCCCGAGTCGATCGCGTTTCTCCAGGCGAAGGGCCGAAACGCGGAGGCCGAGAAGACAGCCGACCGTTGGCAGATTCCGCTGGACGACGTCCAAGTAGACGTATCGGCTCCCGACAAGCAGCTGACGGGACGCGACTCGGGCAGCATGTCCTCGGTCAAGGCCCTCTTCTCGCGCAACTACTTCCTGGCGACGGCCTGCTTCCTGGCCATGACGTTCCTGTGCCTGTTCATGATCTACGGACTCAACACCTGGCTCCCGGAGATCATGCGCCGGGCGGGCTACTCCTCCGGCTCCGCGCTCGGATTCCTCCTCGTGTTCAACATCGGTGCCGTCGTCGGCACGATCATCATCGCCCTGGTGGCGGACCGGCTCGGCTCGAAGCCGGTCATCGGCACGACCTTTCTCCTGGCGGCGGCAACCGTGATCGTGCTCAGCCTGCGGCTGCCCACGGCGGCGCTGTACCCGGCCGTCGCGCTGGGAGGCGTGGGGACGATCGGAACGCAGTCGTTCATCCTCGCCTACGTCTCCAAGCACTATCCCGTGCGGATGTGTGCCACGGCGATGGGCTGGACGCTGGGATTCGGCCGTCTCGGCTCGATGCTCGCGCCGCCCCTGCTCGGACTGATCATCGGCGCCGGGCTGGCGCTCCAGTGGAACTTCTACGCCCTCGCCGTGCCCGGCATCCTCGGGGCCGTCCTGATCGGGCTGGTACCCCGCCCGCCGGGAACGCCGGCCCCCGCGAAGCAGGGGGGCGCGGGCGGGTCGGCGCGCCCTGTGCTGGAACACGGCTGATCCTCCGACAGCCGACAGCCGACTGCCGACTGCCGACTGCCATCCGCCGCCGCTCCTGGCCGACAGCCGAGGGCGGCGGCCGCATACGGCGGCGAGCCCGTCGGGGCGCGATGCGTCAGGGCGAGGTGCCGAAAGTCAGCCCCCGGGAGATACCACGACCCGCCAGTACGACGGCGGGTACCAGCAAGTGGGTCGCGGCATCGGACCCCACCACCGACAGGGCCGCGACCACGCGGTCCTTCGAGTCGGTGACCGGCGTGGCCACCGAATAGGCACCCGGGCTCATTTCCTCGCGCACGACGGCGACACCGGTCCGCCGGCATTCCGCCAGCGCGAGACGCAGCGCCGCGGGGTCGGTGATGGTGTCCCGCGTGAAGCCGACCAGGCCGTTCCGTACCACCTCGGCGAAAAGGTCCTCGCCCGCATGGGCCAGCAGCACCTTGCCGACGGCGGACGCGTGCAGGGGCAGCCGCCCGCCGACCTGGGACACCACCGGGACCGCTCGGGTCGTGGAGATCCGCTCGACGACGAGGGCGTCGGTGCCGTCGAGGACGGCCAGCTGCACGTGCTGCTGCGTGGCGGCGTGCAGGTCTTCCATGACGGGCATCGCCCGGACGCGCAGCGGCAGTCCGCGCGGGTTGAGCGTGCCCAGCTCCCACAGCCGCAGGCCGATGACGTACGCCCCGCTCGGGACGCGTTCCAGCGCTCCCCACCGCGCCAGTTCACCGACCAGCCGGTGGGCGGTGGCGTGACTCAGGCCGGTGAGCCGGCAGATCTGGGCGAGGGTCAGCTCCGGGCGTCCCGGCGTGAACGCGTCCAGGATCGCCAGAGCCCGGGAGATGACCGTGCGCCCACGGTCGCCGCTGTTGGCCGTCTCCGTTCCCTTCCTCGTCGCCGGCGGACCTCCCGCCTGCGTCATTGTCCCGCCGACCGCGGTACCGCACGCAGAAGGTGTCCATTCACCGGACACCGTACTGACCTTGGTACGGCCGGTCCCGGAAGGTCTCTCGTGGATGCCGACGCCGCCCGACACGGACGTCGCCGCTGATCCAGTCCTGCCTACGGTTGAGAGGAATCGGGAATGCACATGCCCGGAACGTGGCGAACCGGCGTCGGCCTCGACGCCGATGCGCGAAGGAGCGCGTTGCTGCGCTTCGAACACGAGAGTCTGCCCCAGCGGGTGCTGTTCGCCTCGGGTGAGGCGGCGGCGATGGTGCGGGCCGAGGGGGAGCGACTGGGCGCTTCGCGCGTGATGGTGATCGCGGCGCCTGCCGAGTCCGGACTCGCGGAGCGGGTGACCGCAGGACTGCCGGTCGTGCTCCGGTGGGACGAGGTGGTGATGCACGTTCCCCTCGAGGTGGCCGAGCGAGCCCGCTTCGCCGCGAGCGCGGCCGAGGTGGACCTCGTGGTCTGCGTCGGGGGTGGTTCCCCCACCGGCCTGGCGAAGGCGGTCGCGTTGACCACCGGCGTGCCGATCGTGTCCGTTCCCACGACGTACGCGGGCTCGGAGGCCACGAACGTGTGGGGCCTGACCGAGAAGGCGCACAAGAGCACCGGGGTGGACGCGCGGGTCCTGCCGCGCTCGGTCGTGTACGACGCGACGTTGACCGTGTCCTTGCCGGTGCCGATGAGTGTCGCGTCGGGTCTGAACGCGCTGGCGCACTGCGTGGACGCGATGTGGGGGCCTCGCGCCGACCCCGTCGACCGGGCGCTGGCGGGGGAGGGGATCCGCGCACTGGCTGCCGGACTGCCGGCGGTGGTGGCCGACCCGGCCGGCCTTCCGGGGCGTGAGCGCATGTTGTACGGGGCCTATCTGTCGGCGGTGGCGTTCTCGTCGGCGGGTTCGGGCCTGCACCACAAGATCTGCCATGTGCTGGGCGGCTCGTACGACCTGCCGCACGCCGAGACCCACGCGGTGGTCCTGCCCTACGTCCTGGCGTTCAACGCACCCGCGGCCCCGGAGGCCGAGGAGCGGATCGCGACCGCGCTCGGTACCGGTTCGGCGATCGGCGCTCTGCAACGGCTCCGGCACACCGTGGCCGCGCCGAAGGCACTGCGCGACTACGGCTTCGAAGAGGCCGACATCGACGACGCCGCACAGGCCGTCCTGGACGTGGTGCCGGACGGCAATCCGCGCCCGGTGACAGCCAGCGATGTGCGGCGCCTGCTGCGTTCGGCGTGGCGGGGCACGGACCCGCGACCGATGACCGAGGAAGAGGAGAGCTGACATGAGTGAGCCCAGCGGGGCCGCCGTACAGGTGGCCGCCGAGCAGCAGGCACGCGAGCAGGCCCTGGTGGACCAGGTCGTGGCCTCGTTCGACCACGCGAAGGACCCGAGGCTGCGGCAGGTGATGCGGGCGCTGACCCGCCACCTGCACGCGTTCCTGCGCGAGGTGCGCCTGACCGAGGAGGAGTGGGAGTCCGCGATCGAGTTCCTCACCGCGGCCGGACACATCACCGACGACAAACGGCAGGAGTTCATCTTGCTGTCGGACGTGCTCGGGGCGTCCATGCAGACCGTCGCGATCAACAACGAGGCGTACGCGAACGCGACCGAGGCGACGGTACTCGGACCGTTCTTCGTCGAGGGCTCACCCGGGATCCCGCTGGGCGGGGACATCACCGGCGATGCCGCCGGGCAGCCGTGCTGGGTCGAGGGCACGGTCACCGGAACCGACGGCGAACCGGTGGCGGGCGCCCGCATCGAGGTGTGGGAGGCCGACGAGGACGGCTTCTACGACGTGCAGTACGACGACGACCGTACGGCAGCGCGCGGTCACCTCTTCACCGACGAGCGGGGCCACTACCGGTTCTGGGCCATCACCCCCACGCCGTACCCGATCCCGCACGACGGTCCCGTCGGCGCCCTCCTCGCCGCCGTGGGCCGTTCCCCCATGCGCGCCTCGCACCTGCACTTCGACGTCCGCGCCGACGGCAGGCGCACCCTCATCACCCACATCTTCGTCCGCGGCGACGAACTCCTCACCCGCGATGCCGTGTTCGGGGTCAGGGACTCACTCGTCCACGACTTCGTGCAGCATCCCGCGGGCACCCCCACCCCCGACGGACGCGATCTCGCGGGCCGCTCCTGGGCCGGCGTGCGCTTCGACATCGTCCTCGCTCCGCGCACACCGCGGCCGGCAGAGGTATTCCTTCGGCCGACAGGAGCCAGTGAATGAACACCGGGGACAAGCGAATGAGCGACGGGGACAAGCGCCTTGCGCGTGACCTGCGCGTGGCCGTGGTCGGCGGCGGAATCGGCGGTCTCGCCACCTCGGCGTTCCTGCATCGGGCCGGGATCGAGGCGACCGTGTACGAGCAGGCGCCCGCCCTGACCGAGGTCGGTGCCGGCCTGGTCGTCTCCCCGAACGCCGTGTGCCTGCTGCGGGCCCTCGGCCGGCTCGACCGCCTACGCGAACGCGCGGTGCCGTTGCAGGTCGGGTGGGAGTTCCGGCGTTGGGAGGACGGGCGCGTGCTGTTCTCCCAGGAACTCGGCGAGGAATGCGAACGCCGTTTCGGTGAGCAGAGCTATGTCGCGCACCGCGCCGACCTCCTCGCCGCGGTGAGGGCGGCGGTTCCCGAGTCGTCGATACGGCTGGGGACCCGTCTGGCCGGCCTGCGCCGACTGGACGAGGGCGTGGAGCTGACCTTCACCGACGGATCACGGGAGGTCGCCGACGTGGTCGTCGGCGCCGACGGCGTACACACCACCGTGGGGCGGTACGTGACGGAAACGGGCTCGCCGCGGTTCTCGGGAATGTGCGCCTGGCGATCCCTCGTACCGGCACACAGAGCGCCGGCGTTCGCGCGCCGTCCGGTCCAGACGCTGTGGCTCGGCCCCGACCGTCACCTGGTCCACTACCCGATCTCCGCGGGTACGCAGATCAACATCGTCGCGTTCGGGCCCGCACACGACTGGACGACGGAATCGTGGTCGGCCCAGGGACGGATCGAGGACCTGCGCGCCGAGTTCGCCGGGTGGTCGGACGACCTGGGGGCGCTGCTCGCGGCTGCGGAGGGTACCGGGCGTTGGGCCCTGCTCGACCGGGATCCGCTGCCCCGCTGGACGAACGGGCCCGTCGCGCTGCTGGGCGATGCGGCGCATCCGATGTTCCCCTTCTTCGCCCAGGGAGCGGCGCAGGCGATGGAGGACGCCGCCGTCCTGGCCGGCTGCCTCGCCGACCGGCCGGACGACCCGCCTGCCGCGCTGCTCCGCTACGAGAACATCCGCCGCCCGCGCGCCACCCGGGTGCAGCGGCTGAGCCGGGGCAGGGCGGTGAGCAACCACCTGCCCGACGGGCCCGCTCAGCAGGCCAGGGACACCTCGTTCACGAGTGAGGACCCTCTGGCGCACAACGAGTGGCTCTACGGTTATGACGCCGAGCTGGCTCTGCGGGAATCGCCGGTGGGCCGTTGAGCCGGCAGGGATCCGCCCGATCCCGTTCTCCGGCTTCCTGATCGCCCTGATGCGTGCGGCAGAGTGGATACAGTCCCGCGGCCGGCGCGGGCCTGGCCGCTGGCCTGCCGACCCGCTGTCGCCCGGCCCACGCTGTTTGCCGTACCGGCTGCATACACTCTGGGTAGACTCCCGGCGTGACCAGGAGTAAGAGCGAGTCTCTCGATGACCAGGTGGCGGCCGTGGACAGCGGCGCCGGCGAGGTGCCGTCCGTGCCGCCGGACGACACCCCCGGGGTCGCCGTGGGCGGACGCCGTCTCGCCCTGGATGTGCACGGACGGCTGCGCACCATGATCCTCAATGGCGCGCTGCCCCCGGGGTCGGTGCTGCTCCAGGCCGAGATGGCCCGGAAGCTGGGCGTCAGCCGTACGCCGATGCGCGAGGCGTTCCGGCTGCTCCAGGAAGAAGGGCTCATCGACGCGAGCCCCGACCAGCGGGCGCGGGTGCGAGGCGTGGATCCCGCGGAACTCGACGGTGTGTACGGAGCTCGCATCATGCTGGAGACACTGGCCGTCAGCATGACGGCCAGGTCGCTCACCGCCGAGGACGTCGAGGGTTTGGCCGATGTCCTGGTGCGCATGCAGGAACTCGCGGGCGGCGACAGGCCGGAGGAGTGGTACGCCGCGCACAAGGAGTTCCACGGCATCGCGACCCGCGCGGTGGGACCGCATCTGCAGCGCATGCTCGCCTCGTTGGCCGAGCAGAGCGAGCGCTACATCCGGCTCGCGCAGCTCGGCCTGCCCGCTTCGTGGGCCCGGGCGCACAAGGAGCACGAAGCACTGCTGGAGGCCCTGCGGACCAGCAGCCCGGCCGAGGCCGCGAGCGTGATCGCCCGTCATCTCGCGCGCACCGCCCTGAGCGTGCTGGCCGACATCGCCCCGGAGTACGAGCCCATGGCCACGCGGACCGCGCTGGGGATCGTCGGCGGTCAGCCCTGACTCGGGGCGCCCGGGCGGCGGCCAGCCCGTTCGCGGCGCGGTCGTGGCGAGCCCACCTCGACAGAGCCATGCCCCGCCCGGCGTCACCGTGCGGGGCACCACTGACCACAGACGGTCCTCAGTCCTCCCAGTCCTGCGGCCGCAACGTCAGGGCCACGCGCCCGATGCTGTTGTCGTCCTCCATGTAGCGGTGGGCGTCGCAGGCGCGGGCGATCGGGAACGTGCGGTCGACGACGGCACGGAACCCGTGCTCCGCCTGCGTCCACAGGGCCTTCACCGAGGCCGTGTTCCCGGTGCGTACGCCGAGGATGCGGTGGCAGTTGGAGTACAGGCGGAGCAGATCGACCTGGACCTTGCCGCCCAGGAAGGCGCCGGAGGTGACCACGGTCCCGCCGCGGGCCAGGGTGTCCAGGGTGGCGTCCCAGAGGTCCGGGTCCCCGAGGTTGTCGACGGCGATGTCGACGCCGTGACCGCCGGTGGCCTCGCGCACCCGATCGGCGAAGTCCGGAGCAGTGGCGTCGAGCACGACCTCGGCGCCCGCCGCGGCCAGTGCCTTGCGCTTCTCCGGCGACCGGGAGGTGGCGATGATCCTCGCGCCGAGGTGCTGGGCGAGGGCGGCCGTGGTGGAGCCGAGGGCGGATGCCGCGCCCTGGACGAGCACCCAGTGTCCGGGGCGCAGCCCTGCCTGGGCGAGCTGGTTGGCGGCCACGGGGCCGACAAGCGCCAGGGAGGCGGCCATCGCGGGTGGCGTGCCGTCCGGGACCTGATGCACGTTGCGCGCGGGCACCGCGCAGAACTGCGCGTAGGCACCGGGGCGGTGAGTGCCGATCAGGGACAGGCCCGCGCAGGCTTCTTCGCGGCCCTCCGCGCAGTGGGAGCAACTGCCGCACGCGACCGCGGGAAACACCGCGACCCGGTCTCCGACCCGGACGGAGTGCACTCCGTCGCCCAGCGCCGCGACGACGCCGGAGTGGTCCGCGCCCAGGACGTGGGGCAGTTGGAAGCGGGCATAGGGGTGGCGGCTCGCGCGTGCCGTGAGGTCGAGCAGCCGGCCGATGCCGACCGCCGCCACCTGCACGAGCACCTCGCCCGGGGCGGGCCGGGGTGTGCCGATCGTGGCCTGTTCCAGGACGTCCGGGGGGCCGAAGCGGCGGAACACCATGGCCCGCATGGTTTCCGGCACGGGCACCGGTACCGGCCAGGACGGTTCCGCGGTGGTCGTGGGCCCGTTCATGACGCCACCACCTTGTTCTCCAGGCGGCCGATCCGTTCGATCTCGACGACGACGTCGTCCCCGGCGGCGAGGAACTCCCCGCGCGGTACGCCGCAGCCGGCGGGTGTGCCGGTGAGGATGACGTCCCCGGGTTCGAGCCGGGTGAGGCGGCTGGCCGCCGCGACCACCTCGTGTACCGGAACCATCATCTGCCCTGTGGAGGAGTCCTGCTTCACCACACCGTTGACGCTGAGCCGGATCCGCAGGTTCTGCGGGTCGGGAACCTGCCAGGCGGGTACGAGTCCGGGGCCCAGCGGGCAGAAGCCGTCCTGCCCTTTGTGGCCGAGCCAGTCGTAGGCGAACGGATCGGCGACGGGTGCCGCCGCGGTGAGCCGGTCCCGGGCCGAGATGTCGTTCGCCGCGAGGTAGCCGGCCACGTGGGCGAGGGCCTTGTCCGGTGCGAGGTCGCGGCCGGCGCGGCCGATGACGACGGCGAGTTCGGCCTCCCAGTCGACGCGGGCGCCTTCGTAAGCGGGCAGCGGTACCGGGTCTCCCGGTCCCGTCACGGTCGTCGTCGGCGGTTTGAGGAAGAAGAACGGCTCGCCCGGCTTGTCAGGGCGCGTGACACCCATCTCGGCGATGTGGTCCCAGTAGTTGGCGCCCGCGCAGAGCACCTTGCCCGGGTACGTCAGCGGGGGAGCGAGGCGGGCGCCGATGACGGCGTCGGACGCGGCCGGGGTCCACTCGCGCAGCAGTGGCGCGAGCGAGTCCCAACGGCCCAGCACGTCCATCAACGTGAGGCCCCCGATCTCGGGCGGCCCTTCCGACACGGTCCCGTGGGCACTCACGCCGACGGCGACCTTCTCCGAGTCGTCGACCCGGTACTGCACCAGCGACCATTCAGGCATTCTCATGGGTTCCTCCGACAGGCGGCTCACTGAGGGCAGCTGAACCATAGTGGATACACATTGGGGTGTGAAGCGGGGGCCGCGAGAGGCGTGACGGTCGATTACTCGAAGAATCGGCAATGTCTCCCGACAGGGTCTGGACGTCAGCCGAAAAAGGTGTACACACTTGGTGAGGATGGGCTTGTGAGGAACGCGGACCCGTCCGGACCATGAGGAGTGAGCATGCTGCGTGTCACAGGTCTTCTGCACTACGGCCTCCAAGTGCCCTCGCTGGACGCGGGTGAGAGCTTCTACAGCTCCTTCGGGCTGGAGACGTCGGAGCGAGGTGACGCGGTGGTGATCCGCTGCGACGGCCGGGCGCAGGACCAGACGGTGCTGATGGAAGGGCCGGCCAAGCGGCTGCACCATGTGGCCTTCGCCGTGGAGCCGGATTCGCTGCCCGAATGGCAGCGCCGCCTGGAAGGGCTGGGCCTGAAGTTGCTCGACGCGCCGGCCCAGGTTCCCGGAGGGCTGTGGCTGCGCGATCACGAGGACAACCTGATCAACCTCCGCGACGAGGAGATCGCCCCCTGGCGCGACTTCGGTACCACGGACTCGCAGGACGCCAATGTCGGCGACCGCGTCCGCCGTGTCGACCAGGCCCGCTGGCTGACCGCGAGCGAGGAGGCCCGCCCGCAGCGTCTCGGGCACATGCTGATCTTCAGTACCGATCTGGACGCCTCCGAGACCTTCTACGCCCGCACTCTCGGGCTGCACCTGTCGGACCGCATCCGCGGGATGGCCACCTTCATGAACTCCGGGCCCGGCGATCACCACGTCTTCGGATTCGTCCCGGGCACACACCCCGGCCTGCACCACTCCAGCTGGATGGTGGCGGACATCGACCAGATCGCCAGGGGTGCGCAGACCATGGCGGCCGCCGGCCATGCGAAGGGCTGGGGCCTGGGGCGCCACACTCTCGGCTCTAACCTCTTCCACTACATCCAGGACCCGTGGGGCAGCTGGATCGAGTACTCCGGAGACATGGACTGCATCACCGAGAACTGGAAGCCGAACGACTGGGACTGCCCGCCCGCCGTATGGAGCCCCGAGATGCCGGCCGACTTCATCACCAACCAGGAGGAGAAGCCGGTCTGACCCGCGACGGCGGTCGCGGTCCACGGGCGTTGCGGCCTCGCTCACCGGGCGGGGATTCCGCAAACAAGAATCTGTCCCATCGATGATTCCCGTGAGGGAAGCAGCAGCGTAATGTCATTTCCGACCCGAAACTGTGCACACTTTGAGCGGGTTATTGAGTGGGCAGTCGGGAGGTTGCCGTGATCGACTCAGTGAGCGAGCAGGCTGAGCAGAAGCTCCTGCGCGAGCTGTATGCAGATCTCGAAGACCGCAGGCCTGATGCCGCTGTGGACGCAGCGCGCAGACCTCATGCCGATGACGCCCCGGCCAGCCGCGGTCCCCCACCTGTGGCGGTGGGCCGAGCTGCTGCCGATCGCCGAGCGCCGGCGCGCGCCGCGATCGCCGGGTACTCGGTGCTCAACGACGTCACCGCCCGGGACTGGCAGTACCGCACCCCCCAGTGGCACCGGGGCAAGACCTTCGAGGCCACCACCCCCATCGGGCCGTGGCTGGTGACCGCCGACGACCCCGCGGTCGCGGACGAGGGCCTGAGCCTGACGTGCCAGGTCGACGGGGACACGGTCCAGAAGGCCGACACCGGTGACCTCGTCTTCGACCCCGCCACGCTCGTCGCGTACCTGTCCGAGATCGTCACGCTGGTGCCCGGCGACGTGATCGCTACCGGCACTCCGGGCGGCGTCGGCCATGCCCGCAGGCCGGCCCGCTACCTGGCCAAACGCGCGAAGGAGATCGAGCAGAGCGCCCGCCGGCCGGTCGTTGAACTGCGTGGCGACCTGCTCGCGGCCGACGCCCGCCTGGTCGAGGCGCTCACCACACTGCCGGACGCGTGCTGGGACACGACCGTCCCAACGGCCCGGGGCCGGGAGGTGCCCGCCTCGGAGGTGGCCTGGATGCGGGTGCGCGAAGTGTGCGTGCACGCCGTCGACCTGGCCACCGAGACGAGCTTCGACGAAACGTCCCGCGCACCGCCTGGGACACCGTCGTCAAAGCCGTACCCCACCTGCTCGGTGTCCTGGAGAGCATCGAGGACCGCTCCCCGCTCGGCGCCTGGGCCCTGGACCGCCTCGGCCACCTCACCACAGTCCTCGAACTGTCCTCACTCACCCGCGGGCGGGTCATGCACTACGCGATCCCGGAGCAGCTGAAGAAGGACTACGGCCTCTCCTCCACCCTGCCCCGCACCCACCGCTGGACCCCGCCCGCCCCCGCGTCAGGTCCGATCCAGACCGCCGGCCTGGACCGTCGGCCGAACAGACTGCACATGGGGAACATGCGTGACGCATCGGCGTGACTCCGCATCAGCCGGTCCCGTCGGGGCGTCCGAGGATGTGTGTCAGAGGCACGTCGGTATCGGCGAGTTCGGCCGCGTCGACTGCTCGGCGGGAGGTGACGAGGTCGCGGATTGGATCGGTGACGTCCCAGACGTTGACGTTCATCCCTGCCGACACCCGGCCCCCGGCGAGCCAGAACGCGATGAACTCCCGGGTGTCGGTCCGGCCGCGGAAGACCACCTGGTCGTAGGCGCCCGGCTCGACGTGGCCGGTGTACTCCATGCCCAGGTCGTACTGGTCGGTGAAGAAGTAGGGAACGCGGTCGTACGTCACGTCCTGCCCGAGCATCGCCCTGGCCGCGACCTGGGGCTGGTTGAGCGCGTTGGCCCAGTGCTCGACGCGGATGTGCTTGCCGAGCAGGGGGTGGAAGGCGTTCGCGACGTCTCCGGCGGCGTGGACGTCCGGATGCGACGTGCGCAGGTGGGCGTCGACGCGGATGCCGTTGTCGACCTCCAGGCCGGCGGCTGCGGCGAGCCGGGTGTCGGGGGTGATGCCGATCCCGACGACGACCGCGTCGGCGCCGACGCGGCTGCCATCGGTCAGCAGCACGCCGTTCGCCCGGCCGCCGGCGCCGGTGATCTCCGCGACCTGTACGCCGCAGCGCAGGTCGGTCCCGTGATCGGCGTGCAGGTCGGCGAAGACCTGGGCCACTTCGCGGCCCAGCACGCGCAGGAGCGGGAGTGGCGACCTCTCCAGCACCGTGACCTCGACGCCGGCTGCCCGGGCGGCGGCCGCGGTCTCCAGTCCGATCCAGCCGGCGCCGATCACCGCGATGCGGGATGCGGACGTGAGGGCTTCCTTGATGCGGTCGCTGTCGGCGAGCCGGCGCAGGTAGAGCACTCCGTCGAGGTCGGCTCCCGGCGCGGGCAGGCGACGCGGTGAAGAACCGGTGGTCAGGAGCAGTTTCGCGTAGCTGATGCGGCTGCCGTCGGCGAGCGTCACCTCGTGGGCGGCCGGGGCGATCGCGGTGACCGTGGTGCCCGGTCGCAGGTCGACGTCGTGTTCGGCGTACCACTGGGAAGGGTGGACGTAGAGCGTTTCCCGCTCCTCCTTGCCCATCAGGTAGCTCTTGGAGAGCGGCGGCCGCTCGTACGGGCGCTCGCTCTCTTCTCCGAGCAGCACGACCGGTCCGTCGAAGCCCTCTTCCCGGAGGGTCTGTGCTGCCTTCGCGCCGGCCAGGCCGGCTCCGACGATCACGAATGCCGTGTTCGCGGCCATGGTCTCTCCTCTGCTGAAAGGGCTCCGCCCCGCAGGCCGAGGGTGCTCGCCTCGGCGGGCCGGTCCCCTCTGTCGTCGCACGCGGTCGCTCCGGTCGGGGGCCGGCAGCGTCAGGCGGCGAGGGGCTCGGCGTGCAGTTCGGAACGCAGTTGCTCGAACAGTTCGTTGCCGGAGGCGGTGAACTTGGCTATGCCCTCGTTCTCCAGCACCCGCACCACGTCGTCGTAGGACACGCCCACAGCCTCCAGGTCGTCCAGTACCTGCTGGGATGCCGCGTACGTGCCGTGGATGGTGTCGCCTCGGACGCGGCCGTGGTCGGCGACCGAGCGCAGGGTCTGCTCCGGCATGGTGTTGACCACCCCGGGCGCCACCAGTTCGTCGACGTAGCGGGTGTCGGCGTAGGAGGGGTCCTTGACCCCCGTGGAGGCCCACAGCGGGCGCTGGGGGCGCATTCCGGCCGCGGCCGGCGTCTGCCATTCCGGGGACGCGGTGGCCTGCTCGAAGCGCTGGTAGGCCAGACGGGCGTTGGCGATCGCGGCCCGCCCGCGCAGGGCCCGCGCCTCGGGTGTGCCGAGCTTGTCCAGCCGGCTGTCGACCTCGGTGTCCACCCGGCTGACGAAGAAGGACGCCACCGACGCGATGGACGCCAGGTCACGCCCCGCCGCGCGGGCGCGGTTCATGCCGTGCAGGAAGGCGCGCAGGACCTGGTCGTAGCGGTCCAGGGAGAAGATCAGCGTCACGTTGACGCTGATGCCTTCCCCGAGCGCGGTACTGATCGCCTCGAGGCTCCTCTCGGTGGCGGGGATCTTCACGAACAGGTTCGGCCGGTCCACCAGCCACCACAGCGCCCGTGCCTCGGCGATCGTCGCCGCCGTGTCGTGGGCGACGCGCGGGTCCACCTCCAGTGACACCCGTCCGTCGACTCCGTCACTGGCCTCGTACACCGGACGCAGGATGTCGCACGCCCAGCGCACGTCGAACGCCGTCAGCAGCCTGACGGCTTCCTCGACCCGCACCCCGCGCCGGGCGAGATCACCGATCTGCGCGTCGTAGCGGGAGCCCGAGCGGATCGCCTTGGCGAAGATCGTCGGATTGCTGGTGATGCCCACCACGCGCCGGTCCCGCACCAGGTCGGCCAGACCGCCACCGGCGAGCCGCTCCCGGCTCAGATCATCGAGCCAGACCGCCACGCCTTCGGCGGCCAGCCGGTCCAGGTTCTCACTCATGATCTTTCTCCTCGGGTCGTCTCGCGGGATGCCGTCTACCGGCCGTCCGGATCCTCTTCGGGCCGGACAGCGACGTCCTTCACACACGCCCCGGTGGCAGGACCGGACCCGCTCGCCCCGCCGGCTGCGGCGCGCAGTTCCACACAGCAACGTCCCGGGTGAGGGGCGAGGACCGCGTCCACCCCGGATGCCTGCAGCCCGGTGAGGAAGCCGCCGAGGAAGGAGTGGTTGATCCCGCACACCAGCTCGGGCGAACGGGCGGCCAACGGGTGGAAGGGGCAGTTCAGCAGTCGTACCTCGGTCGGAGCCTGCCGGTCGGGTTCGAAGCCGTGCTCCTCCAGTACGGACTCGGAAAGCGTGAGAGCCCGCTCGGGTCCCAGACGGCCGGGACGGCTGCTGGCGCGGGTCGCGGCTCCGAGTTCCTCTCCCCGGTGGCGGGCCGTGCGCAGCGCCGCCACCTGGGCGTCCTCACCCTCCTGCTGATCGAGGACCGCGTCGACGAGGATCTCGGCCAGGACGTCGGGGCGGCGCTCGGGGATGCTGATGCGGATCTCGGTGTCCGCCGGCTCGTAGACCTTGGGCTTGCGGCCGACTTTGCGGATGCCGCCCGGGTTGTCGTAGCGGGAGGTCAGCAGCTCGGCCGCGACCAGTTTGTCCAGGTGGAAGGCGGCCAGCTTCGCCGAGATCCCGGCATCCGCGGCGGCCTCCTCCCGGGTCACCGGCCGGTGGGCGCGCCGTATGAAGCCGTACAGCCTGCGGCGCACCTCGTCCGCGAGCACCGAGACGGCTTCCACCCCCGAAGCGGCGGGGCCTTGGGGTGAAGCCGGAGTCAGGTCAGAGGTCATGCGTCCACAATAACGCCAATCTGCGTGCACGTAACCGGTCATCTGTGTAACCCGCCGCTGGTGACTTGACCTCTCCGGTTAATAAGTCCAATACTGATTGGTGAAACCCTCCGAGAGGACCATGCCATGCCCAGCGAACTGCACCAGCAGGCGAAACAGCCGGTCAGCGCCGCCCTCGCCGGCCCGTACGGGCACCCGTTCCATCCGATCCTGGTCACCGTGCCGATCGGAGCATGGGTGGGCAGCCTCGTCTTCGACATCGCCTCCCACCTCGTGGACGATCCGGACTTCCTCGCCCGCGGTGCGATGTGGCTCATCGCCCTGGGCGTGATCGGGGCGCTGGCGGCCGCGATGGCCGGCTTCCTGGATCTGTTCGCCATCCCCGCCGGCACCGGCGCCTTCCGCATCGGCCTCATCCACATGACGCTGAACCTGCTGGTGACCGCCGCGTACGCAGGCAGCTTCCTGTGGCGTCACGCCGACGGCGGACCGTCCGGAAGCGTCGGTGCCGGCCAGCTCGCACTGAACGCCGTGACGCTGGCCGTGCTCGGCGTCTCGGGGTTCCTGGGCGGCAAGCTCGCCTACCACTACGGCGTCCGGGTCGCCGACGAGGCAACCCAGGCCGAGGGTTTCGTCCCCTCCCGCCGGCACTCGGCCCGCCCCTGACCCGGAGCGCCTTCGGCGCATCCGACGTACACCTCAGCCCCTACTGCTCAGGGAGTTCCCCATGGACATCGCCGCGCTGCTCGCCTGGGTGGTCACCGCCCTCGGTGGCTTCTACATGCTCGGCATCTGGCTTTCCCGCGGCGGGGCCCGCGGCGGCAGCAGCCATCTGCCCGTCCCGGTCGTCTTCGGCCACTTCGCGCTCGCCGCGGTCGGACTCGTCGTGTGGATCCTCTACGTGATCACCGACAAGGACGCTCTGGCCTGGGCCGCCTTCGGTCTCCTGCTGCCGGTCGCCCTGCTCGGCTTCGTGATGCTCGCCCGCTGGATCCCCGCCCACCGCGACCGCGCTGCCGCACCGGCCGGTCCCGACCGGACGGCGCCGGCCGAACGCCACTTCCCCGTCCCCGTCGTCGCGGGACACGGACTCGCCGCCGTCGTGACACTGGTCCTGGTCCTGCTCACCGCACTCGGGATGGGTGAATGACATGACGCAGCACCTTCACTCCGCCCTGCACCTCGCCGCTGCCACCGCCCCCGACCCGATACCGACGACGCCCACCGCCCTGAGCGTGGCCCACGACGCGGAAGGGATGGACCTGTCGGCCGCCGAACTCGCGGCGGCACAGTTCCTCCAGGCCCTGGGCATCGGCACCGAATCCGAGAGCCTGCGCGGCACCCCCGGCCGTATGGCCCGCGCCTACGCCGAACTGTTCAGCCCCCGTCCCTTCGACCTGACCACGTTCCCCAACGACGAGGGATACGACGAACTGGTCCTCGCCCGCAGCATCCCGCTGCGCAGCGTGTGTGAACACCACCTTCTGCCGTTCGTCGGAACCGCCCACATCGGCTACCTGCCAGGGCAGCGGATCCTGGGCCTGTCCAAGCTCGCCCGGGTCCTGGAGCACTTCGCCTGCCGCCCCCAGGTACAGGAACGGCTCACCAAACAGGTCGCCGACTGGCTCCAGGCCCACCTGGAGCCCAAAGGCGTCGGCGCCGTCATCCAGGCCGAGCACACCTGCATGACCCTGCGCGGCGTCCAGGCCACCGGAGCCACGACCATGACCTCCACGCTCCTCGGTCTGCTGCGCGACGACGCCCGCTCCCGCAGCGAATTCCTGGCCCTGACCGGCCTGCCCGGCTGACCGGCTGACCGGCACAGCCGAGCGAGGCGGGATCGGACGATGCCGCGCGGACCAGGAGGTGCTGCACTCCCTATATGGACCAAGACCGGACCGATCCCGCAGACGCGTTCCCGACGCCCCGGCCCGAACTGATCACCCTCGGCCACAGCACCGCGGAGCGGGGAACGCTGGCAAGACTCCTTCGCGAAGCCGGCGTTGCCGCCGTCGTGGACGTCAGGACCGCTCCGGGCAGCCGCCGCGACCCGAACCTGTCACGGCAGCGCCTGGCCCAGTGGATGCCCGAAGAGGGCATCGCCTACCGGTGGGAGTCGCGCCTGGGCGGCTTCCGCACAACGCCGCCGGACTCGCCCGACACGGTATGGCGCAACGCCTCCTTCCGCGGCTACGCCGCTCACACCCGCAGTCCCGACTTCGTGGCCGCGATCGACCAGGTCGTGCGCCAAGCGGCAGAACAGCGCACCGCGGTGATGTGCAGTGAAGCGGTGTGGTGGCGATGCCACCGACGCCTCATCGCCGACTTCGCCGTCCTGGCCCGCGGCATGTTCGTCCAGCACCTGATGCACGACGGACGTCTCATCCCTCACGCTCCGACGCCTGGCGTGCGTCTTCGCGGTGACGGACTCCTTGTGTACGACGACGTCGGCTCGGCCCCGCGATGACGAGCCGACAGCAGGTGCCCAGCTCGTCGGCCAGGTGCACCCGCCATGCCCGAGGTCCGCACCGGCAGGTGGCTCCCGCGGGACGAACGCACCACGCGAGCAACGGTCATGCGGGCCGGCCTTGTGGGCGGCTCGCGACGCCGATCTTCAGCGAGAGCACCGGATGCTCGCCCACCTCGCCGGTACCACCTCCTCCGCGCTGCGCGAGCTGAAGGCCACCGTCGGCCTGCTGCGCCGGCCGAACGACCCCGACACGCCTCTGGATCCGTCTCCCGGACTCGCCCGGCTCCCCGATCTGGTCGCCGCGGTCGAATCCGCCGGTCTCAAGGTCACCGTCACCACCGCACGCCGACGCGGCAGCCGTCCACGTACGGCTCGGGTACGCCCAGGACCGGCTGAACATCACGGTCACCGACGACGGCGTCGCCAACGCCCCGGCGACACCCGTGCCGGGCACCGGCTTCGGCCTCATCGGAATGCGCGAACGCGCCCACTCGGTCGGCGGTGACCTGGATGCGGGTCGCCGGGCGGAGGGCGGCTTCGAAGTGGCCACCGCACTGCCGCTGTACCCGCAGAGTCCGGAAGAAGACCGCAAGCGCGGGACGCGGATCGCAGGCTCATCCACCAGGCCCAAAAAAATTCGGGCAGTGATGTCGAGAACCCGTGACTGGCTCCGTCCCCGCTGTGAACGCGACCAGAATGGGCCGCATCAGCACCGAGGAGAACCACGATGGCCAAGTACCTGCTGCTCAAGCACTACCGCGGCGCCCCGACCGCGGTCAACGACGTGCCCATGGACAAGTGGACGCCGGAGGAGATCTCGGCCCACGTGCGGTACATGAACGACTTCGCGGCCCGGCTCGAGCAGACCGGCGAGTTCGTCGACGCTCAGGCGCTCGCCCCCGAGGGGACGTTCGTCCGGTACGACGGTGAGGGTCGCCCGCCGGTCACCGACGGCCCGTTCGCCGAGACCAAGGACCTCATCGCCGGCTGGATGGTGATCGACGTCGCCAGCTACGAGCGCGCCGTCGAGCTGGCCGGGGAACTGTCCGCCGCCCCCGGATCGGGCGGCAAGCCGATCCACGAGTGGCTCGAGCTGCGCCCGTTCTACGGCGTGTCGCCCACCATCACGGAGTGACACCGGTGACCTCATCGATGAACGAGGTCCTGCTCCGGAGCCTCACGCCGAACGTGCTGGCCATCCTCGTCCGCCGCGGAGCCGACTTCGCGGCGGCCGAGGACGCCGTGCAGGACGCGCTGGTCGAGGCGGTCCGCGTGTGGCCGGCCGATCCGCCGCGCGATGCGAAGGGCTGGCTGGTCACCGTGGCCTGGCGCCGGTTCCTCGACGCGAGCCGCGCGGACACCGCCCGCCGCCGGCGTGAGGAGAGCGTCGACGAGGAGCCGACGCCCGGGCCCGCGCCCGCCATGGACGACACCCTCCAGCTCTACTTCCTGTGCGCACACCCGTCGCTGACGCCGTCGTCCGCGATCGCCCTCACCCTGCGTGCCGTGGGCGGGCTGACCACCCGCCAGATCGCCCAGGCCTACCTGGTGCCCGAGGCGACCATGGCACAGCGCATCAGCCGCGCCAAGCGCACCGTCAACGGCGTGCGGTTCGACCAGCCCGGCGACGTCGCCACCGTGCTGCGCGTCCTCTACCTGGTCTTCAACGAGGGCTACTCCGGCGACGTCGACCTCGCCGCCGAGGCCATCCGGCTCACCCGGCAACTCGCTGCCGCCATCGACCACCCCGAGGTGGCGGGGCTGCTCGCGCTCATGCTCCTCCACCACGCCCGGCGCGCCGCGCGGACCGCACCCGACGGCAGTCTGGTCCCGCTCGCCGAGCAGGACCGCGGCCGATGGGACACCAACTCGATCGCCGAGGGTGTCGAGATCCTGCAGGCGGCCCTCGCCCGCGACCGGCTGGGGGAGTTCCAGGCCCAGGCCGCCATCGCGGCACTCCACGCCGACGCGCCCACCGCCGAGGAGACCGACTGGGTGCAGATCGTCGAGTGGTACGACGAACTCGCCCGCCTGACCGACAGCCCCGTCGTCCGGCTCAACCGCGCGGTCGCCGTCGGCGAGGCGGACGGACCACGCGCCGGCCTGGCGGCCCTGGCGGCGCTGGACGACACCCTGCCCCGCCACACCGCGGTGGCGGCGTACCTCCACGAGCGCGACGGCGACCTGACCACGGCGGCACGCCTGTACGCCGAGGCGGCCCACAAGGCCCCCAACCTCGCCGAGCGCGACCACCTGACGCGCCAGGCCGCCCGGCTCAACGCCCGGAAGTACAGCTGACGAGGCTCGCTCGGATCCTCCTGCGGCACGTGGCGCGGCCCGCGGCCGAAGCGGTCACCTCGATGTGAGTGGCCGGGACTGTGAGCAGCCGGATCGAGACCATCCGCACGACGCGTCGCCGGCGGGGAAGCCAAAGTTCAGCGGCGCGACGACACCTCACGTGCGTCGGGCCTCCGGTGCTGTGCTGAAGAGGGGCACCAGGGCTGTGCGGAGATCTTCGATCTGCCGGTAGTGCAGGGCCGTCATGCCCACTTCGCCGGCTGCCACGACCTTGGCGGCGGTGTCGTCGATGAAAAGGCAATGGTGGAGCGGGGCACCGACGCGTTCCGCGGCCAGGAGGTACACGCGGGGATCAGGCTTGATGACGCCGACGCGGCAGGTGTTCACCACGGTGTCGGCGAGGTCGTCGAGCCCTTGCCGGGCGACACGGTAGAGGGAGTTGGCGTAGGCATCGAGCCACTGGCCCGCTTGGCGGAATGCTTCATCGGCGTCGAGCCCTGCCATGCCGGCCAGGATCCGGGCGATGCCTCCGTCGAGCCGGTCGAGCACGATCCGGGCGCGGGCGAGGGCGTACTGCTCGAAGCCGGGTGTGGCGACGGCGCGGAACTCGTCGAGGGTGAGGACGACGAGGTCGAGGTCCGGGGTGCGATGCCCCGTGAACCGAGTGAATGGGCGTTGCCACGCCATCGGCGAGGACGACGTACAGGTCGTGGTCGGAGTGCTCTGTGCTCATGCCCTCGTGGGCCTGCGACCCCTTGACGACAAGTCCGACGACGGCCGGATCGGCGGCGGCGAGTTCGACGAACGCGTCGTAGGTGATGGGTTGCCGAATAGTCATTGCGTGATCTCCGGTGTGGCGATGACGGGTGTGCCAGCCAGGCGACCCGGAACTCATCGGGGTCGCTCGCACCGTCTGCTTCGGCCTTGGCCGCCGCCCGGAAGATCAACGCATGTGCGGACTCTCCCGGCCGGCCAGATGGCAGGTCTCGCATTCGGCCGCCTCAAGTGGGGGCAAGTGGCAGATCGGTCCGGATCCGAACCCCTCCGCACGGCGGCTTTGCTGTCATGAACGCGCATGGTCTGCGCAGACTTCTGTCCCCTCGAAGCCGCTATCGTGCTGCCGTGACCGGTTGTGCAGAGCGTCCGCTCCTCTTCCTTGATGTCGACGGACCGCTGATTCCGTTCGGGGCGGCGCCTGACCTGTATCCGTACGGGTATCCGACGTATCAGGCGGACCCCGCGTCAGCGGTGGCCGATGCGAACCCGCTCGTGGCCAGGATCAATCCCGGGCTGGGGCCACGGCTGACGGCCCTGTCGTGCGAGTTGGTCTGGGCCACGACGTGGATGGCCGAGGCGAACGAAAGCATCGCACCGCGGCTCGGCCTGCCCGAGCTGGCCGTGGTGGTCTGGCCCGAGCCCTGCGACGAGGACGACCAGGACGAGCGCGACGGTCTGCACTGGAAGACCCGCGGCCTCGTCCGGTGGGCAGTCGGCCGCTCGTTCGTCTGGGTCGACGACGAGATCACCGACACGGATCGGGCCTGGGTCTCGGCGCACCATCAAGGGCAGGCCCTGCTCCATCGCGTCGATCCCGCCCGGGGCCTCACCGACGCCGATTTCCTCGCTCTCGAGGAGTGGCTGCGAACAGAGCCCACGAGATGATCCCGCTTCCCGCCTGACCGGGCGTGAGCGCGAAGGCGCGTCGTGGCACGCGCCCCGTCCGACCCCGCCGGCGCCCGCCCCTCCATGGGCTCAAGACGATTCGCGGACGACCAGCTCCGTGGGAAGCGTGACGTGCCGACGCGGTTCCTCGGGATCGCCGATCTCCTCCAGAAGGATGTGGGCGATCATGCTGCCGATCTGCTCGACGGGCTGACGCACGGTGGTGAGCGGCGGATTGCTGTGCCGGGCGATGATGGTGTCGTCGAATCCGATCACGGCCACGTCGTCCGGGACGCGCCTGCCGTGCCTGCGCAGTTCCACCAGCGCACCCGCCGCCATGACGTCCGAGGCGACGAACACGGCGTCGAGTTCGGGGACTCGTTCAACGAGTGAACGCATCGCTGCCTCGCCGCCCTCCTCGGTGAAGTCCGCCGAGGCCACGAGCCGGTCCGTGGCCTCGTGGCCTGCCTTCTCGAGGGTCTCGCGCCAGCCCTGGAGCCTGCTGCGCGCCACGTCCATGTCGAGCGGTCCGCTGATGGTGGCGATGGTCCGCCGCCCCCGGGCGAGCAGGTGGCCGACGGCCGCGGCGGCGCCGCCGGCGTTGTCGGAGTGCACGTGACTGAGTGATTCGTCGCGGGAGCGGCGCCCGGCGAGAACGGTGGGCAGCCCCATGTCCTCCAGGAGTCCCGGCAGCGGGTCGTGTTCGTGCACCGACACCAGGAGTACGCCGTCGACCCGCCGCTCCGCCACCGACTCCGTGAGTTGGTCCCGCTCGGCCTGGTCGCGTACGAGCACCAGTTGGAGTTGCGTGCGGGTTTCCGCGAGGGCGGTGCTGACCCCGCGGATGACCGCGGAGAAGTAGGGCTCCGAGCCAAGCCTGCTCGCCGACTCGGGGATCACCAGGGCCACGGAGTTCGTCCTGCTCGTCACCAGCCCCCGGGCAACCGAGTTCGGTACGTAGTTCAGCTCGGCGATGGCGGCGAGCACGGCGGCCCTGGCCTTCTCGCTGACGAGTTCCGAGCCGTTGATGACTCGTGAAACCGTGGTGCGTCCGACACCGGCGCGCGCGGCCACGGTCTTGATGGTCGGGCGTTGCCTGCCACCCATGACGCCTCCCTCGCTTCTGCGGTGCCCATACGGCTCTCACCTGCGCGCATTGTGTCAGACGGCGCGGAGCGTCCGCAGGGTCCGAGCGTGAAGGCAGGAAATCCTCCCGCAACGAAGTGGATTCGACTTCTTGACAGACACCTTTCGCGGCGGCCAGGCTTCGAGCTCCTGAGTGGGAACGTTCCCATCGCAGTTTGGGAACGTACCCACCGGACAAATCGTGCCTACGGAGCGGACCGTGGGGCGCGAACTCCGGTGCGTCAGCGCCGCCGCTAGGAGGACCAAATGGACAAGCTCCGAAGGAAGTCGCGTACGAGAGTCGTGGCCGCCGTGTCGGCTGTGTCGGCTCTAGGTCTGGTCGTGAGCTGCGGGGGCAGCGACGGGGGGACCGGTGGCGGGAAGAAGGACGGCAAGGTCACCATCACCATGGGGCTCTTCGGCGTCATGGGCTTCAAGGAGACCGGTCTGCTCGACAAGTACATGAAGGAGCACCCGAACGTCGTCATCAAGGCGGACGTCGCGGGCGACGAGCAGACCTACTACACCGCCCTGCAGACCCACTTGGCCGCCGGCAGCGGTCTGAAGGACATCCAGGGCATAGAGATCGGTCGGGCCAAGGAACTGTCCGACACGCAGAAGGACAAGTTCGTCGACCTGGCCGGTGTGGCCGGGACGGACCACTTCCTTCCGTGGAAGCAGAGCCAGGTCACCACCGCGGACAAGAAGGTCATCGGCCTCGGCACCGACATCGGCCCGATGGCTGTCTGTTACCGCAAGGACCTCTTCGAGCAGGCCGGCCTGCCCACCGACCGCGACGAGGTCGCCAAGCTGTGGGAGGGCGACTGGTCGAAGTACGTCGCCACGGGCAAGCGGTTCAAGCAGAAGTCGAAGGCCGACAAGGTCGCCTTCATGGACAGCTCCAGCGGGCTGTTCAACGCCATGATCTACGGCGACTCCCAGCAGTTCTACGACAAGGAGGGCGAGCTGATCTACGGCACCAACCCTGTCGTGAAGGACGCGTGGAAGCTGGCCTCCGAGGCGGCCACGTCCGATCTGACCGCGAAGCTCCGCCAGTTCCAGCCCGGTTGGGACCCCGGCCTGGCCAACAGCACCTTCGCCACCACCGTCTGCCCGGCATGGATGCTCGCGCACATCAGCGAGAAGGCGGGACCCACGAACAAGGGCAAGTGGGACGTCGCCAAGGCGCCCAAGGGCGCCAACTGGGGCGGAGCGTTCCTCGGCGTGATGGAGAAGAGCCCTGTCAAGAAGGAGGCGCAGGAGCTTGTCGCCTGGCTCACCGCCCCCGAGCAGCAGGCCTACCTCTTCAAGGAGATCGGCAACTTCCCCTCGTCGCAGACCGCGTTGGCCCTGCCCGAAGTGGTCGATGCCAAGTCGGACTACTTCAGTGGCGCGCCCATCGGCAAGATCTTCAGCGCCGCGGCTCAGGAGATCCCCGACGAGCAGGTGCTCGGCCGCAAGGACGGCACCATCAAGGACATCTTCTCGCAGGGCCTGACCTTGATCGAGGCGCAGAACAAGAGCCCGAACGAGGCGTGGAAGACCACTGAGACGCGCATCGAGAAGGCCGCCGGCTGACCTCGGGCCCCGTTGCCCGTCCTCCGCGGCAGCCCGGCGCCCCACACGGCCCGTGTGGGCCGCCGGGCCCCCTGCCCGTCCCCCTCATCCTCCAGGAAGGACGCCTTCCGGTGGCCATCTCCACCTCGACACCCCCAAACGGTGCGCCCGCCACCGCCCTGCCGGCCGGGACCGGCTCCGGCGGGGACCGTCAGCGGCGCCGTACGCTGCTGCACCGCCTCGACCTCCGCGGCGCGCCGTACGCCTTCATCGCCCCGTTCTTCGTCGTCTTCGCCGCCTTCAGCTTCTACCCGCTCATCTACACCTCGTGGATCTCCCTGCACCGCGTCGAACTGTCGACCCTGAACCTGATGGAGTGGGTCGGCTTCGACAACTACACGGCGCTGTGGGACGACGAACGCTTCTGGAACGCGCTGCTCAACACGATCACCATCGGCGTCCTGTCGACCGTGCCGCAGCTGTTCATGGCTCTCGGGCTGGCGCACCTGCTCAACTACCGGCTGCGCGGCTCGACGTTCTTCCGCGTCGCCGCGCTGACGCCGTACGCCACGTCGGTGGGCGCCGCGGCCCTGGTGTTCACGATGCTCTTCGAACGCGACTTCGGCATGATCAACTGGATGCTGAGCCTGGTCGGTGTCGACAACATCGACTGGGAGAACAACAAGTGGGCCGCGCAGACGGCGATTTCCTCGATCGTCATCTGGCGCTGGACCGGCTACAACGCCCTGCTCTACCTCGCGGCGATGCAGGCGATCCCCCGCGACCGGTACGAGGCCGCGGCCATCGACGGCGCCTCGCGGTGGCAGCAGTTCCTGAAGGTCACCGTTCCCGGCATCCGTTCCACCATCGTGTTCACCATCGTCCTGTCCACGATCGGCGCCACCCAGCTCTTCGGTGAGCCCCTGATCTTCGGCCAGGGCCCGAACGGCATCACCGGGGGAGCGGACAACCAGTACCAGACGCTGGGACTGCTGCTGTACGAGGAGGGCTGGAAGAACTACCAGATGGGCCGTGCCGCCACGGTCGCCTGGGCGATGTTCCTGTTGCTCATTCTCGTGTTCGTCGTCCAACGAGTCGTCAAGCGCGTCACCGCGCGCAAGGCCTGACCGGGAGGTTTCCATGACCACAGACAGCATCCCGGTCCAGACGGCGGACACACGCCCCGGGACCGCGGGGAAGACCCGGAACGGCACGCCGTCCGGTGGGCGGCCCCGGCGACTGTTCCGGCACCCGGGTGCCGGACGCCAGCACCACGCGGGTCCCGTCGCCTACATCCTGCTGGGGCTCGCGGCCCTGTTCTCCCTCTTCCCGCTCTACTGGACGATGGTGGCGGCGTCGACCGACAACACGCGCGTCACCCAGACACCTCCGCCGTTCCTGCCGGGACCCCACCTCCTGGACAACCTCGGCAAGGCCTGGCAGGACGCCGCGTTGGGCAAGGCCATGCTCAACAGCCTGATCGTGGCCGGCGTGATCGCCCTGTCCACGGTGCTGTTCGCCACCCTCGCCGGCTTCGCCTTCGCCAAACTCCGCTTCAAGGGCCGCAACATCCTGTTGATGCTCGTCATCGGCACCATGATGGTGCCGCCCCAACTCGGTGTCGTACCGCTGTTCATGATGATGACCGAGCTGGGCTGGGGGCAGAAGCTGCCCGCCGTCATCTTCCCCACGCTCGTCAGCGCCGTCGGCGTGTTCTTCATGCGGCAGTACCTGTCCGAGGCCCTGCCCGACGAACTCGTCGAGGCCGGCCGGGTGGACGGTGCGCACTCCCTGCGCATCTTCTGGAGCATCGTGCTGCCGATCGCCCGGCCTCCCATGGCCGTGCTGTTCATGATCACGTTCGTGCACGCCTGGAACGACTTCTTCTGGCCCTTCATCGTGCTCGACATGACCAACCCGACGGTGCCCGTCGCTCTCACCCAGCTCAGCGCGGGGTACGTGCGCGACCAGTCGCTGATCATGGCGGGCGCTCTGCTCGGCACGCTGCCCCTGCTCGCCATGTTCGTCGTCTTCGGCCGTCAGATCGTCGGCGGAATCATGCAGGGAGCGGTCAAGGGGTGAGCCCGCTGCCGTCCCCCCGTTGTCGCGACCCTTCGGCGCCCGCCACCCCGCTTCGCCTCTCCCGCCCCGCAGCACATCTGGAAGGACCCACGTGACCACCGTAACCCGACGTGTCGCGCCCGCCCCGGAGAACGCCAACGTCCTCAGGTTCCCCCAGGGATTCACCTGGGGCACGGCGACCGCCGCGTACCAGATCGAGGGCGCCGCCTCCGAGGACGGACGTACCCCTTCGATCTGGGACACGTACTCGCACACGCCCGGCAGGGTGCGCAACGGCGACACCGGTGACGTCGCCACCGACCACTACCACCGCTGGCGCGAGGACGTCGCGATCATGGCGGACCTCGGCGTGAGCGCCTACCGGTTCTCCCTGTCGTGGCCGCGCGTGCAGCCGACCGGCCGTGGTCCGGCCGTCGAAAGGGGACTCGACTTCTATCGCGCTCTGGCCGACGCGCTGTTGGAGAAGGGCATCGAACCCGTCGTCACGCTGTACCACTGGGACCTGCCGCAGGAGCTGGAGGACGCCGGCGGCTGGCCGGAGCGGGCCACCGCGGACCGGTTCGCCGACTACGCGTCGCTCGCGGCACATGCGCTGGGGGACCGGGTGAAGACCTGGATCACCCTCAACGAGCCCTGGTGCAGCGCCTTCCTCGGATACGGCTCGGGCGTCCACGCGCCCGGGCGGACCGACCCGGTCGCTGCCCTGCGCGCGGCGCACCACCTCAACCTCGCCCACGGCAAGGCCGTTCAGGCGCTGCGTGCCGAACTGCCGTCCCGGGCCGAGGCGTCCATCACCCTCAACATCCACCACGTCCGCGCGCTGACCGAGTCCGCCGAGGATGTCGAAGCGGCCCGCCGGATCGACACCCTGGCCAACCGGATCTTCACCGGCCCCGTGCTGGAGGGCCAGTACCCGCAGGAACTCTTCCAGGACACGGCGAGCCTGACCGACTGGTCCTTCGTACGGGACGGCGACACCGCCACGATCCATCAGCCGCTGGACTTCCTGGGCGTCAACTACTACTCACCCACACTCGTTTCCGCCGCCACCGGCGAGGCCAGCCACGGCTCCGACGGCCATGGGGCGAGCGAGCACAGCCCCTGGCCGGGCGCCGACAAGGTCGCCTTCCACCGGCCGCCGGGCAGTACGACCGCGATGGGCTGGGTTGTCGACCCCAGCGGCCTGTACGACCTGCTGATGCGTCTCAAGGCGGATTTCCCCGCGTTGCCTGTGGTGATCACCGAGAACGGGGCCGCGTTCGACGACTACGTGAACCCGGAGGGCGAGGTGGCCGACCCCGAACGCATCGACTACCTCCACGGCCATCTGTCGGCCGTGCACCGGGCGATGGTGGCCGGCGCCGACGTGCGGGGCTACTTCCTGTGGTCCCTGCTGGACAACTTCGAGTGGGGCTACGGCTACAGCAAGCGTTTCGGTGCCGTCTACGTCGACTACCCGACCGGCAAGCGCATCCCGAAGGCCAGCGCGCGGTGGTACGCCGACGTGGCCCGCACCGGCACCCTGCAGGAGGGGAGGGGCGGGAACCGGTGACGAAGGGGGAGCCGCACGGCCGACCGGCCGACCGGCGAGCCTGGCTCGCCGGTCGGCCGTGCGCGCTGATGCGCGTTGCGGGACGCGCTACTTGTCGGCCGCGGATGCCGTGCGCGTGGGCTTGCCCAGAGCCCAGAAGAGCACGCCGAGGAGCATGAACCCGGCGAGCGGGACGGCCTCCGTCAGCAGGTACTGCCAGCGCTCGCCGTAACTCCAGCCGTCCGGCCTGTAGTCGGAGCCGAACCAGTGGTCGCCGAGCCCGGGGGCGACCAGCTGCACGCTGGCGAACAGGACGAGCAGGGTGAGGACCACGCTGATGGTGCGGGGGAAAGGCGCCTTGTAGGGGCGCGGGACGTCCGGGGCCTTGCGGCGCAGTACCGCGAGGGCCGGGAAGATGCCCAGGTAGCTGATGAGGGTGGTGGAGATGGCGAGGCCGAGGACGGCGCCGAAGAGCTTGGCGGCGCTGCCGTCGGTCAGCTGGTGGGCCAGGACCAGGACGAGGGTGGAGACCAGCCCGCTGAGGATGTTGACCCGTACCGGGGTGCCGAACCGGCTGGAGATGACGCCGAGGAAGCGGGGCGCGGCGCCGTCGTAGCCGGAGACGGCGAGGGCGCGGTCGGAGCCCATGACCCAGGTGACGCCGGAGGAGAGCACGGTGAGGATGAACATGATCGCGGCGAGGTCCCCGAGCAGGCTGCCCGCGCCGCTGAGCGTGGCGGTGCCGTCGGCGCCGACGTGGCCGCCGTACACGGTGAAGACCTGCCGGATCGCGTCGATGAATCCGCCGAGGCCGGTGATGGCCTTGACCGGCAGGACGAGGAGGATGCCGAGGATCGGCAGCGCGTACAGCAGAACGGCGAGGCCGGCACTGCGGAAGATGGCGTAGGGAACGTCCTTCTGGGCGTCGGTCATCTCCTCGCCGGCGGTGTTGGGCAGCTCGAAACCGACGTAGTTGAACATCAGGACGGGCACCAGGAGGACGAAGCCCGCATAGGTCGGGGAGAAGTCCCCGACGCCGAATCCGTGCAGGCCGTGCTTCACGCCGTACGCCACGACGGTGACGGTGAACAGGCCGAGCAGGACGAACCGGCTCCAGGCGCCGATGGTGGGAATCCACTTGCCGACGTCGAAGGAGAGGATCGCGGCGAGCACGCCCACCCAGACGAACACGAGGGTGAAGACGTAGAACCCCGGGGTGCTCAGGTCCTTTCCGTCGTTGAAGAAGGTGGTGTAGGCCGTGACGGCGGAAACGGAGAGCGTGCCGCCGAGCCACACCGGATTGGTGATCCAGTACAGGAAGTTGTTGACGGCACCGGCGAGACGCCCGAAGGCGCGGCTGGTCCAGATGTAGGGGCCGCCCTCGTCGGGGAACGCGGCCCCGAGTTCGGCGGTCAGCAGCGCGGAGGGCACGAAGAACACGAGGGCCAGCACGATGAGCCAGGTGAACGCCTCCGCACCATCGGAGGCCACCGTGCCGATGGTGTCCACCCCGACGATGGTGCACAGGAGGAAGAAGAGGATGTCGAAGCGGCCGAAGTGCTTGCGCAGCTTCTGCCGCTCCGTCCGGGCCGCTGTCGGCGCGTCGGCATGCTCGGACGTTATTGGGCCAGCGGCCACCGGGAGCTCCTGCGTGCTCGTGGAACGGGCGGGATTCGGCCAATGATCTGCCGCCGCACAAAGGCCCACAAGCGTTCATGTGCAAGTCTTGACCATCACTTCTCCGTCTGGTTGCCACGACAACCGTGCGAAGCGAGCTGGCGCGAACCCGGTGGTCGAGCCCGCCGCACGCCGATTGCAGCCCTCGCCTGCACGGCGATCAGGGACGGGGGGCGGAGCGTCCGCTCCACTCCTCGGCCGCTGTCAGCGGAACGGGCGCGGGCGGCGCCGTCGACGTCGTCAGCTCGATGCGCCGCCCCTCGGCCGACGAACGGAGGAGAGCGCTCATCGCCTCCAGCACGTGCAGGGCGAGGTCGCCGTTGGCCCGAGGCGCCCGCTGCCCGTCGGCGCTGACGAAGTCGAGCAGACCGATACCCCGTGCGCTGCCGACGTAGCCGGCCGACGGCGGCAGGGTGCGCCACTGCGTGTCGCCGAGTTCGAAGAGCCGTACGTCGCCGTCGAAGCGGTTGGGATCCGGAACCGTGAGCGTCCCCGTCTCGCCGTGGACCTCGATCGGCGCCGCCGTTGTGGTCACGCCGTCGAAGCTCGTCGTGATGGTCGTCAGGGACCCGCCCACGTGCTCGAGTACACCGGAGACATGGCTGTCCACCTCGACCGGTATCCGCTCGCCCGCGCGCGGGCCGGAACCGATGACGCGTTCGGCACGCCGCCGGCTGGACGCGCCGATCACGGCACGCACCGGACCCAACAGGTGGACCAGGGACGCCAGGTAGTACGGCCCCATGTCCAGCAAAGGGCCACCCCCGGCGGTGTAGTAGAAGTCGGGGTGGGGATGCCAGCGTTCGTGCCCTGGGGTCACCATCACGGCCGAGGCGAACAGCGGGCGTCCGATGGTCCCCGCCTCCACCGCCGCCCGCGCCGTCTGGATTCCGGTGCCCAGGACGGTGTCCGGCGCGCACCCCACACCGACTCCCGCCTTCGCTGCGGCCTCCATGATGCCGTGGGCATCCGAGAGGGTGGCGGCCAGCGGCTTCTCGCCGTAGACGTTCTTGCCGTGCCCGATGGCGCCGAGGGCGATCTCGGCGTGCGCCGCGGGCACGGTGAGGTTGAGCACCGTGTCCACGTCCGGGCTGCTCAGCAACTCCTCGACCGTCAGCGCCTCGACGCCGGGCAGTTCGGCGGCGACGGCGGCCGACCGGGAGGCGTCGAGGTCGGCGACCGCCGTGACGCGCACGGCGGGATGGCCGCGCAGCGTGTCCAGGTAGGCGCGGGAGATGACCCCGAGACCTACGACGCCGATGCGGTGCGCGTCGCCCACAGCATGCCCCTCTCGATGATCGCGCGGACCTGGGGGACCTCGAGCACGTCGAGGCTGTGACCCGGCGTCGTCACCACGATGCGACCGGCCCCCCACCGACGGGTCCAGACGGCCGGCGAGGTGACCGGCCGGTGCCAGGGCTGCCATGGCCGGGTGGGATGGGTGGTGGTGGCCAGGACGTCGATGAGGTCGTCGTGGAGCACCCAGTACTGCTCGGTGTACAGCTCGAAGTCCTCGATGCCCGCGGTGACGGGGTGCTCGCGGCCGAGCTCGGTGATGCCGACGACGTGCGGCAGGAAGTTGTCCGCCGCGTCCCCCTGACGCTCACACGGCTCCTTGCCCGGGTGCGTCGCGAACTGGCCCCCCACCAGGTGGAGATAGTCGGAGGAGGCGCGGAACGAGTCGGCGATGCCACCGTGCCAGCCGGTGAAGCCGGTCCCGGCCACGACCGCCGCGCTCAGTCCCGACAGTTGCTCGGTGGTGATCTCCGACATCGTGACGCACTGCACGACGAGATCGGTGCCGGCCATCTCGGCGGCGTCGGCGTAGACGTCGGTCGACTCCTCGATCCGGATGTCGAAGCCGTTGCTCTCGAGGAAGGGCAGGAACAGCTCCGTGGCCTCGACCGGCTGGTGTCCCTCCCATCCGCCTCGGACCACCAGGGCGTTCTTCCGCGTCATCTGCTTCCTTCATGGGGCCGTCGCCCCGGTCTGGGTCGGAGGTGCTCGCCTTGAGAATGCGTCAGTCACCCCCGCGCGGGAAAGGGTTGCCGGCTACACGAAAGTTTCGGCTCTCGGGCAGCTGCGAACCTCGGCTGTCATCCACACCGCTCATGGCCGAGCGGTGCCGACTCGATGCCGGTGCAGACCCGCTGGCGGTGCCGACGGCAGGCGGAGCCGCCAGCGAGAGGTCCCTGCCCACTGTCCTCGGATCCTCTCGACGGCCGGGGAACGGCCTGTCCCGGCCGACTGCCCTGCTCTGCGAGGCGTTTGAGGGGCATGACCTCGCCGACGATGTCGGCTGCGCGGTCGACGACGGTCTCGCTGGCCTGTGTCGGTGGGTTCGGTTGGTCGAGCTGCTCGGGTGAGAATGAGTGCCGTCAGTCTGTGAGGGCCGGCAGGCCTTTGGCTGTCTGGTGCGCGCGGTGCCGGATCCATACGTTGGGTTCGACGTAGACGGCGTGGTCGTGTGTGGTGTCGCAGTGCACCGGGACCAGGGCGCCGGGTACCTCGATGTCCCCGTCCCGGTCGAAGGGCAGGCCCGTCCACTGCCGCCACTGGGCCAGGGAACCGCTGACCGTCATTGACGTGGGAGCGATCTTCTCGATGGTGCCGCCTGCTTTGACGTGCACCCGCAGCCACGGGTCGGTCGGCAGCCCGTCGTCACGCCGTTGGCGGATGTAGTCGGCCATGGGAACGCGAGGATGCACGTGCTTGGCTGTTGGGCGGACCGGTGCCAGCAGCACGTCGTGGCCTTGGCGGCCGCATGCTTCACACAGCGCGGCGAGCATCCGGTAGGACAGGCCGCGGCCGAGGTACTCGGTGTCCACCGTGATCTCGAGTGCACTGGCGATCGTCGGCGGTTGCCCGCGGTGCTGGTCCCGAAACGCCCACACCAGCACCCGGTCCCAGCCTTGGTCCGGCATCTCCTCGCGGTCGTCGATCCTTGCGTTGAAGGGCACGCCGAGTCCGCGTGCGACGACTCGGTCGCCGTCCGTAGCCACCACGCAGTACTGCGGGAAGTCCTCGGCCACCCGGCCCAACAAGGCGGAGGCGACCGGATCGTGGGGTGTGAAGGCGGGCCAGATGTCGGCGATCTCATAGATCCGGGCGATCAACGACGGACGCTCGGCGAGTGGCGTTATCCGGATGCTGTCGGTATCTGTCACGGCGGTGCACGCTGCCACAACGGCAACATCGCGGCCACGGATTTTGTCCCGCCGAATACCATGCCCGGTTATGGCCGATGACGTGCTCAACTACTCCCATCCCGGGCCCTTCACGAGCCTGGACGCGACGCAACTCCAGCTCATCGAGAGCCTGCCGGACGACCCCGTCGGTATCTGTGCCGCCGCGCAGGGCCTGGTCATTCAGCCCGCGGACGCCATCGCGGTGGGGATCCCCGGGGTACGGCTCGCGGAGAAGAACATCCGGCCGGTCAGCGAGCTGATCGCCGCTCTGACCGCCATCGATCCGTCTCCGCTGCACCAGGCTCGCACCCCCAGGACACGGGTGATCGGCACGTGCCGACACTTCGCCACCGTCGCATGCGCATTCCTGCGTGCGAGGGGCATCCCCTCGCGGGCCCGGTGCGGCTTCGGGACCTACTTCCTGGAGGGCTGCGGCGTCGACCACTGGATCACCGAGTACTGGAACGCCGACCAGCGGCGTTGGGTGCGCGTCGACACCGAACACCTCGGCAAGACATATGTCGAGCATCCCGAGGATCTCGCTGTGGGTGAGTTCCTGACCGGCGGCGAGGCATGGGTTCAGTACCGCCAGGGTTTGGTCGACGGCCAGAAGTTCGGGGTGGCCGGTGTCGACTTCGCCTGGGGACCGGCCGAGATCAGCGGCAACGCCGTCCGCGACCTCGCGGCGCTCTGCAAGCGGGAAATGCTCAACTGGGATGAATGGGGCCGTATGACTGACGCCTATGAGGACAAGACAGGTCCCGACTACGACCAGCTCATCGACGAGGTCGCCGATGCCTGCTCCACAGACGATCCGCCGACTCTGACCCGACTGTTCGCCCGGGAGGAGTTGGCCGTTCCTCTGGGCATGGGCGGATGAGCCGAACCGGGGACCGGCAGCGGAGCGCCGGCGCCCGCGCCAGTCCCCGGCTGCTCAGGTCGTGGCAGCCTGTTCTGCCGCCTGCCTCACCGACTTCAACGCACCGGATGCACGCCCTTACCTCCGGGGTAATCGACCGTTCCTCCTTCCCCCGGGCAGGATCAGGCACATCGGCGGGGCCCCCGCCGGGATCCAGCCGCAGTCGCGAGGAGAGCGCCATGTCCGTCAAGTCGTCCACGAACCCGGCGAGGTCGACCCTCGCCGCGGCTTCCGTCGCCGAGGCCACCCGGTCCGTTGTGCGGGAGTTCCTTGCCGCAAGGGTGGCCGGGGACACCGGGCGGCTCGTCGCGCTCTTCGCCGACGAGGTCGACTGGCAGCTCGCCGAGAACCCCGCCGTCCCGTGGATCCGCCCGCGGTCCACCGCTGCCGAATGCGCCGCTCAGTTCACGGAGCTGATGGAGCACACCGTGCCCGAGGACGCGCGCGCCTCCGTCGACACCTTCCTCGTCGACGGCACCGACGCCGTCCTGATGGGGCACCTGTCGGGGACCGTACGTGCGACGGGGAAGTCCTTCGAGGGCCCGTTCGCGCTGCGTCTCACCGTCGAGGACGGCCGAATCACCCGGCACCACCTCTACGAGAACAGCCTCTCGATCGCCGAGGCCTGCGCCCCGTGAGGGCGCGGGTGGCCGCGCGCCGAGTGCCCCGGCGACGACGCCGGAGCAATGTGAGGAACTCCCCGACCCCGCCCAGCGGTTCGCGCCCCACCAGCGGTTCTCCCCGCGGGGACGGTCCCGTCGACGCCATCAACAACGACCTTGTTGCCCATGGAGCAGTTCCGTCGGCCGAGTCTGAGCAGTCCAGTCGGCCATGTCTGTGACCTTCTGACGGAACCGCCCCCTCCGTGTACGTGATCGGTAACAGACTTACGGGGCAACGCGTTGAGGGTGATTCCTGGTGCAGACTCCTGTTCGCATCGAGCGTCGACAGTGGCCGCGTACGGCCGACAACGGGGGAACATCATGAATGCTGCTGCCCGCAGGAACCACAAGAGCCCCAGGGGCTGGAAGTCCTACGTCCTCGGGGCCGCGGCAGTGGCCGCCCTGCTCGCGTCCACGGCGTGCGAGCCGGGCGCGGCCGAGGGCTCGGACGACGCCAAACCCTCGGACCGGCCCAGCACGACGAGTTCGTCGAAGCCGGCTGAGACCGCGACCGGGACGGCCTCGGCGAAGCCGGACGGCGCTACGGGTGACACCGGCGGAAGCGACGACAACGGCGGCGGGAACGAGAACAGTGGCACCATCGCCGCCTGCACCGCGGACCACCTCGGGGTCTCCGCCACCACGGAGCCCGCGGACAGCAAGGACGCCAAGCACCTCCTCATCACCGTCCAGAACGTCGGTGACAAGAAGTGCAACGTCTACCACTATCCCTACATAGAGCTCGGTGACGCCCAGGCCCCGACCCCCGTGATCAAGGACAGCACCACGGACCCGGGGGAGCCCACGACCATCGCTCCGGGTGAGGAAGCACACGCCGCTCTGCTCGTCGCCGGCGGCGCCAGGGATGAATACGAGGCGAAGAGCATCACGCTCACCCTCCACGGCAGCAAGCTCGGCACCAAGGCCGGCGAGCCGATCGACGTCCCCATGCCCGTCGACACGTTGTACGCGGACGACGGTCAACTTGTCACCTACTGGACGACTGCCTCCGGCTATGCCCTGGACTTCATCATGTCGAAGTGACGGACGTTGATGTGACCTTCCGAGGGCTGGGGGTTCGCAGAGATGCCGATGCGGTACACCGGTGGCGGCTCGCCGCTCACGCACGAGCAGGTGGCGGGCGCGCCGGCGAGGTCACCGTCCGCGCGGAACGGCCCGAGCTCCGGAAAGTGCTCAGCTCCCGCTTCCTGCAACGTCGTCGACTCTTGGTACCCGGCGTACATCGGGAGGTGACGGAGGCGGGGATGCGGAACCCTTCCCCGGTGATCGTTTGCCGCCCGGGGCCGGCGATCCAAGGGGATGCCGGCCCCGGGCGGCAGCGGGACCGCCGCGCTGCTACCCGGCGTAGGTCTCGTACTCGGCGACCTTCGGCGTGCCGGTCGAGCTGGTGATCTCGAAGGAGATCTTTTGCAGCGAGGTCCGAGGGAAGGTGATGGCTCCCGCCCCGCTGCCGGAGGTGAGGACGGCGCCGGTGTCGGCGTTGACGACCCTCCAGGAGCCGATGCTGCCTGCCGAGCCTGCCGCCTCTCGGATGTTGATCGCGGAGACTGTTGTGGAGGAGCCCCACTTGATCGAGATGGAGCCGGTCGAGCCGGCCGGCGACCAGTAGGTGCCCAGATCACCGTCCCGCACGTTGCCGTAGCTCGTCCCGTCCGCCTTGCTGGAGCCGTCGGAGCCGGCCCCGATGCTGAGATTGGTCCCGCTGGGCTGGGTCGGTCCCGGCGTGGTCGGGCTCGGTGTCGCGGTTGCTGTCGCGGTCGGACTCGGTGTCGGTGTTTGTGGCGAGCAGCTGCCGTTCGACACCTGCAGACCCTTGTTGGCGCCTGCCGTCTGGCCCACGATGGCCGGAACGCAGGCGACACCATCGAGGCTGTACGCGTAAGGGATGCTGACCGTGGTGTTGGACTGCGGATTGGGGCCGGCGGGGTTGTTCTCGCTGCCGGGGCTGGACCAGGTCACGTTGTCGAAGGTGTTGCCGCTGACCTGCCAGTAGCCGGCCGCGTCGGTGTAGAAGGTGCCCAGGACGTCCTTGGAGTCCTTGAAATAGTTGTTGTCCACCTTGGCGCGGGCCCCTGCGCGGGAGTTGATGCCGGACTCGTTGAGGCCCACGTAGTAGTTGTTGTAGATGTGGGCTGTGCCGCCTCGCAGCAGGGGCGTGCGGGAGTCGATGTTCTCGTACAGGTTGTGGTGGTACGTGATGAAGCCGTTCGAGAGGTCGCTCTCACTGGACCCGACCAGGCCACCGCGGCCGGAGTTGCGCAGGATGCTGTAGGACAGGGTCACGTACTGGGTGTTGTCCTTCATGTCGAAGAGGCCGTCGAACCCCTCCGACTCGCCGCCCGACGCCTCCAGGGTGGTGTGATCGACCCAGACGTTGCGGACGTTGCTCTCCATGCCGATGGCGTCACCGCCGTTGGACGTGGGCGAGCCGGACTTCTTGACGTTCCGGACGGTCACGTTCTGGATGACGATGTTGCTGGCGTCGCGAATGTGGATGCCCAACTGGTCGAAGACGGCTCCGCTGCCGACCCCGATGATCGTGACGTTGCTGATCTCCTTGAGTTCGATCACACCGGCGGCGGTGTTGCAGCTGTTCCCCGACACCTTGCTGGTGTTGCCGTGGTTGATGGTCCCCTCGACCTCGATGGTGATCGGGGTGCTGCTGCTTGCCCGGCCGCACAGTGCCGCATGGATCGCGGTCCCCGTGGTGGCCCGCACCGTCTGCCCACCCGCACCGCCGGTGGTGCCGCCGTTCTGGGTCGCGTAGCCGGTGGCGCTGCCGGTCGCTGCCGATGCCTCCGGTATCGACAGCACCGCACCGGTCGCGGCCGCAACGGCCGTCGTGGCCAGCGCCGCATAGAGTCGCAGTGCGACTGAACGTCTCATCCTCGCCTCCCCATTCGTCTTCGCATGCCGGGTGTCGCTGCTACGTACCGTGATCGTTCGGCGGGCCGTCGAGATCGCCGAACTACCGCTGGGCTGTTCGCTGATCGGCCAAAAGTGCGTGCTTCGCTCGACGTGAGCGCGTCGGTGGTGCGCTGTCGCCCGGCCGTCGAGGTCCTTCAGCGCCGCCGCGAAGCCACCGTGAGGTGTGTGGCTACCCCTTTCTGGTTTCTGTGGCGGCCTCTGAGTGCGACGATGCGGTCGGTTCGAGAACGTGAACGGCCCGGACGGTGGGATGCCGCTTCGCGGCGGGAGCAAGCGCTTTCTTTGGAAGCTAAGCGCTTGCTGCGGACACGTCAATAGACGTGTACTTGATTCTTATTCATGAACATGAACGCGACAGAGTGGGGTGGCGGCTGCCCTGGCGGCTCTCACCTGCCGCATCGGAGACCGCTCGGCAGACGACGAGACGCGCACTTGTCACCGCCACACGGCGAGGCCATCGACGCCGTTGAGGTCATCGAGGTACGCAGAGCACCGCGATGCGCTGCACCGCGTTGTTGCCGAAGCCGCCGCGGTTCCAGGGCTGGTTGACCGGCTGGGTGTCGCCCTCGGCATCCGTGGCGCGGGCGGTCAGGACGTGGGTGCCGGGGACGGCCGTCCAGGGCGCGTGCCAGTGCCGCCAGGACCAGGAGTGGCTGTCCGGTGGGGCGAGTTCCGCGTCGCGCCAACTGTGGCCGTCGTCCGTGCTGACCTCGACCCTGGTGACGGGAGCACGGCCGGACCAGGCGCGGCCTTCCAGGCGCACCGCGCCGGAACGTACGACCCGGGTGCGGGACATGAAGTCCGGGAAGCCGGGCGGGATCATCAGCGCCCGGGGCGCGATCCGGGTGACGGGGGTGCCCGGCTCGTCGGGGGACTGTCGGTAGCGGTACGCCACCGTCTGCTGGAAGCCCGCGAACGGCGTGTCGGTGAGGGTGATGTCGCGCAGCCACTTCACATGGGCCATGCCGTACCAGCCGGGGACCACCAGGCGCACGGGGTGCCCGTGCTGTGGGGGGAGCGGAGCGCCGTTCATCTCGTACGCGACCAGGACTTCCGGGGCCGTGGCCGTGGCGTCCGCGAGGGACAGGCTGCGCTGGTAGTCCTGTTCCACGCCGCGCTCCACGCCGTGGTCGGCTCCCGTGAAGACCGCCTCCACGGCCTCCTGTCCCACGCCGGCCTCGTCGAGCAGGGTCCGCAGCGGTACGCCGGTCCAGTCGGCGGTGCCGACCGCCTCGACCAGCCAGGGCTGGCTCACGGGACGCGGGGTGAGTTGGGCCCGTCCGTTGCCTGCGCACTCCATGGTCACCCGGTGGGTGACGGACGGGAAGGACCGGAGAGCCGCCAGGTCCAGCGTCAGGGGCGTACGGACTCGGCCGCGTACGGTCAGCGTCCATGTGGCGGCGTCCAGGACCGGGATGTCGTAATGGGTCAGGATGTAGTGCAGCCCGGCGGGCGTGACGTCGTAGCGCAAGGCCTCCAGGGGAAGGCCGTGGTTGCGGGCCGCGAGGGCGAGTTCCTCGTGACTGATGCCCTCGGCGGGGTCGGCGACGCGCCCCGGCGTGCTGACGTCGTCCAGTGATCCATGTGCGTCCGCCTGGCCCGTGCGACTGTCCATGGCTCCATGGTGCTCCCGGCGGCCGAGCCGGGCACCCTCTGGGTTGTGGTCCGGTTTCCGACCCGAGCCGGGCCGGGTGGCGCGGGCGCCGCCGGTAGGTGAGCAGTACCGTGACGTGACCCGCCGTCGGAAGCACGGTTCCGTTGGAAGGCGTGCCACTGGTCCTGGCGGTGTGCGAAGACGGTACGAGAGAGGTGTCCTCCAATGTCGAACTCCCCGCGCGACCGTGCCTGTTCGCTGTGATTGACTGCGGCGATGCTGCACGAGTCGGTATTCCGCACCAAGGATCTGCCCGCGGGGGAGCGGTTCGAGGCGTGGACACAGCGAATGGGCCGGACGCACGCTCCCATGCACCTGTCCAGTGAGCGTGCGGCGGACTACCGCGGACACCAGCGCCTGATCCAGCTCGGTGATGTCACAGTGTGGCCGGCGACCTTCGATTCCCTGGTCTTCCGCCGGACGCCGAAGCTCGTCCGCCAGTCCGATCCCGAGGTCTACCACCTCTCCCTCCTGCTGCGGGGAGAGGGCGGGGCCACCTGGGGCAGACAGGAGGTCACGTACCGGAACCGCGACATCCACATCAGCACCTCGTCACGGTCGTTCGAGGTGTTCACCGGCTCCGAACCGGTGACCATCGTCGGAGTGGAGCTCCCCCGGGTGCTCTTGGCTCTGCCTGCGGGCCGGGCCGATCAGGCGGTCGGGCGCCAGATATCGGGCCGTGAGGGAGTCGGCGGGCTGCTGTCGCAATTCCTCCTCCAGCTTGTCTCGGACACCGGCTCGTATCAGCCGCAGGACGCGCCCCGACTGGGAGCCGTCGTCGCTGATCTGGTCACCGCCCTCTTCGCCCACACCCTCGACGCCGACCTCCTGATGCCTCCAGAGACCCACAGCCGGACGCTGGTCCTGCGTATCAAGGCGTTCATCCGCCGGCATCTGGGAGACCCGGAACTGACACCCGCCCGGATCGCCGCCGCGCACAACATCTCGCGCAGCCATCTGTACCGCCTCTTCCAGGCCGAGGGCGTCAGTGTGGCCGCGTACATACGGGACCAGCGGCTGGGAAACGCCCGCCGCGACCTCGCCGACCCTGCCCTGCGTGCGATGCCGATCCATACCGTCGCCGCCCGCTGGGGTTTTCCCCGCCCGCCCGACTTCACGCGAGCGTTCCGCACCGTCTACGGCATCCCGCCGAGCGAGCTTCGCCGAACGGACGCCGACGGTGGCGGGAAGGCCGGGGAACGCTACCGCTGAGCGAGCGACCGTGGATTGTCCGACTGCTGCCGCCTCGTTCCTTCCCCAAGGCCCGGGATGCCCAGCCTGCAGCAGATCCCGTGTCCCGTCGGCCGGGACGGGGCTGCGAGTACGGACTTCGGGCGATAGCGTCCGTCAGCATGACGACTGGCACCCTGAGCGCATTGCGGTCCGAGCTGAGGAATCGTGCGGAGCCCCAAGTCCGGGCGCAGCTGGTGCGGGTGCTCACCCCCGTGGACGACGACGAGTTGCTCGGCGTACGTGTTCCGGTGATGCGCGGACTGGCCCGGCAGTACGGGGCGTTGTCACTGGAGGACGTGGACGTCCTGCTGCACAGCCGGGTGCACGAGGAGCGGTTCGCCGGTCTGCTGGTCCTCGCCGAGAAGGTGCGCGGTGCGCGGGGTGCCGACCTGAAGGCGCTGGTCGATTTCTATCTGGCACGCACAAACTGCGTGGACAACTGGGATCTGGTCGATGGTTCCGCGCATGTCGTGCTGGGGCCGTGGCTGCTGGCAGGACCGCCGGACGTACTGGACGTACTGGACGAGCTGGCTGGGTCATCGCGGCTGTGGGACCGCAGGATCGCCGTGCTGGCCACGCTGGCACTGATCCGAGCCGGCCGCTTCGAGCCGACCTTCCGACTGGTGCTCAGGCTGCGCCGGGATCCGGAGCCGCTGATCCACAAGGCACTGGGGTGGATGCTGAGGGAGATCGGCCGCCGGGACGAGCAGGTGATGGTCGATTTCCTCGACCGGAATCTCGCCGAACTGCCGCGGACCACTGTGCGGTACGCGACCGAGCGCCTGGCGCCGGACCGGCGGGCCCGGTTGTTCGACAGCCGTTCTTGACGTGCGCCTGTTGGCTGTCCGTTCCAGAGCGATGGGGGGCCATTTTGGGCGCTGCCCAGCATCTCGTGACCCGGTTCGTCGACGCCCGAGTCCGCGAGACGCTGTCGGACGTGGGACGGCCGCCCACTGACCTGGAACCGGACGGCCCCAAGACAGCGAAGCCTTGAAGCCGTCAGGGAACTCGGTGGTGCAGGTTCAGCCGCTGAGGTGGCCGGCGATCGACCGGGCGACCTCGGCGTGTGCGAGGTACTCGACGATGCTGTGCGCCCGGTCGCGGGCGTTGATGACGGCGAGGTCGGTCAGTCCGTCAGCCCAGTCGTCGCCCAGCGGGCATCCGATGGCCACCGCGTCGGTCGGGCACCAGGCGTTGAGCCAGTCCGCCACGATGTCCGGACGCTTCGGCCCGCCGACGAGCAGCCTGTTGTACACGCTGTCCAGGCCGAGGGGACTCCCCACCGTGGTCAGATGGACGAGGTTCACACCGGGGGACAGCCTGGTGGTGAGGTCCAGGCCGACGACCGTGCCGAGGCTGTGACTGACGAGGACCACGTCTCCCGAGTCCGGCATGGTCTCCAGTACGCAGTCCAGGACCTCGTCCCGGATGCGCCGGTCGTCGAGGTAGGCGGCCACGTCGCGGAAGACCAGGGCGATGGCCCATGCGTCGAGGTCGCTCCTGGCGGCCAGCCAGCTGAGCCGCTTCTGCAGGGCTCCGACCACGTCGCCCAGGCCGATCCGTTCGGTGGCCAGTTGGCTCTCGTACGGCATGTTCCACTTCGTGGCCGCCTCGCCGAGGATCTCCTCGTACACCGCGCGACCGCTGGGGGTGGCGGGCGCGACCACCTCCGCCGCCGTGGCGGTCGGCGCCTCGACGACGTGGGGGACGGCCTCGTGCGCGGTCAGGGACTGCACCAGTCTGTCGCCGTAGTAGGGGAACCAGACGTCCGCCGGGTCGACCGGGGGGAGCCCGGCGTGGACGAGTCCCTGGTTGAGACCGGCCGCCCATTTCCGGCGCAGTTTCTCGGGCTCCTGGCCTTCTTGGGAGCGACCGTGCAGGAAGACCAGATGCCGTCTGCCGCCGAACGCGCCGTCCCGGGCGCGTAGGCCCACGCGCGCGGTGGCCCTTTCGGAGGCCGGGTGTGGCGTTGCGGCGGCGGGAGCGACAGCCGTCACCGGACCGGCGGCGGCCTCCGCGAGGCGCAGCCCGGACTCCGGGCCCATCTCGGCCAGCAGCGCCTGCTGCCGGGAGGTGAGGGGCAAGGCGGCAAGGTGCTTCAGGATGGAGCTGATGCGTACGCCTTCGTTGGACACCCAGTCGATGGCGTCGTCGCCGTCACCGGGCTGCCAGACCTGTCCGTCACGGCGCAGGATGCGGCCCTGGTCGTCGGTCCTGGGCACACCACTGTGGTGGAGCGCGACGACCTCCCACTGGTCGTTGAAGACGGGAGAGCCTGAGTTGCCGGGCTCGGTGTCCGTCCTGTAGTGGAGGAAGTCGTCGAGACGCACCTGAAGCATGTTGTCGCGCAGGGCGATCTCCTTCAGGCGCCCCATCGGGTGGCCGATGACGTTGACGGGCTCGCCGATCACCAGCTTTCCCGTCTGGGCGCTGAGCCGGTTCCAGCCGAACGTCTCTCCCGGCGGCCGCTGGTCCGGGCCGGGGGCGACCAGCACCAGAGCGAAGTCGAGGCGTGCGTCCGCGACGAAGAACGCGTCGGGGTCGAGTTCGAGTCGCGTCACCGGCTGCGGTGTGTTGTCGACGGTGACCTGGGCCTCGAACTCCACGAAGCACTGCCGGGCGGCCTCCGCGTCGGTGAGCACGTGATGGTTGGTCATCAGCAGGCCAGGAGAGACCAGGAAGCCGGTGCCGAGGGGCACCTCGCGGCCGTTCTCCCGCACCGAGATCCGGGCGACGGTACGGGCCGCCCGGGCGCCGCGCGGCAGGAAGCTCCACGCCTGCAGATCCTTGGACACCCCGAGGATGCGTTCGTACGCGGCAGGCGGAGCCAGTGGTTCCGCCCGGACGGCCTCCACCACCATGGCGGCGGGCACCGCATGCCGGTCCAGCAGTCGGGCCGCGCGCGCCGCGAGCGCTTCCTGCGAATCCGGGAAGGAGACGCCGGCGTCCTGCCGCTGCTCGACCGCACGTCGCTGGTCGCCGGTCTCGTCGTACCGCGCGGCGGCCGCCGCGGCCTGGCGCTCCCGTTCCTCGCGGGACCTCTCCGTGGCTGCCATGTCAGGTCACCTTCCTTCCGGCGGTGTGCCACGGCACGAAGGCGTTCGTCAGCCCCGCGAGAGCCGTGCGCAGCTCCGGGTGGTGACGCAGCAGTACCGTGATCATGCTGTTGTCGTCGATCCAGGCCATACCGGCCTTGGAATACACCTCGGGGGTGTAGTAGTCGGTGAAGAAGCGGTCGCTGTTCAGCCGGCGTGAGGCCATCAGGATGAAGATGCGGAACGCCGTGTCGCTGAAGGCGAATCCGGCCGGCAGCTTCTCCGCGTACAGCCCGACCAAAAGGTCGACCTTCTCGATGTCGCCGTCGTAGAGCTCCCGGATCTGCTCGGCCCACGCGCGGTTCTCCGTCAGTTCCAGGAAGTTCGCCGCGGGCTTCAGCCGCAGCAGCCGCCGGAAGTCGTTGTAGCGGGGGACGCCGAGTTCCCGGGTGCGCAGGATGTCGGTGGCGGCGAGGTCCTGCAGATGTCCGTCCGGGCGCTCGAACTCCTGGAGGAACTTGGGGAAGTTGTGCAGGCTGACCAGTCCGGGGTGGAGCGTGCCGAAGCTGTAGAGCAGATCGGTCATCTCGGTGGTCTCCAGGGCCTTCAGCGCCCCGGGGCCCGAGATGTCGCGCAGGGTGCAGTGGCGCAGCGTGGTGTCGTCGGCGGCGGAACGCAGATGCCACTCGTCGCGGATGAGCGGGTGCATGCGGTAGACGGCCACGAATTCCTCGGTGAGGGAGTACGGGACGCCGTAGTGGTCCGTTTCGCCGCCGGGGATGCCGCTGACGACCTCGCTGTCGCTGATCCGGCCGAAGAGGTTGTGGACGCGCTCGCCGGCGAGGCCCCACCAGTTGGCGCGCAGTGCCTTGACGGTGGTGGGGTGGCTGATCACGGCCGGTGTCCACTCCACGGTGTGGATCTTGGCGAGGAGCGCGGCGTTGACGAGTCGGGCTCGTTGGAAAAGCTCCTCGTCGTTCCAGGACGGGTACGCGCCGTGCAGGTGGTCGCAGATCGCGTTGTGCTCACGAGCGAACAGGTCGTGCATCATGGCGAGACCCAGCCAGAAGCCGGGGATGCGTGAGGGGTCACGGGACGGGTCCGAGGGGAACGGGGATCGCTCGTCGTCCCACACGTGCAGCTTGCCCAGCTCGCCGGCGCGGATCAGGCGCTGTTCGGACTCGTTCGTGCCGTAGATCTGCGACGCGTCCCACCAGTGGGAGGACACGTTGACCCGGGTGTCGGGCGTCCCGGCGGGTGCCTGCGGGTCGCGGGTCGGGTCGTCCGGTGTCCGCATGATCCGCATGGGGTGTTCCGGCCACGGGTCGTCGTCCACGAGGGGTACTTCCCAGGGCCGTTCCGTGGGGCCGGTCCCGTGGCTGAACCAGTCGCGGACCATGAACTGAAGCCACGCGGCGACCAGCGAGTTGACCGATTCGGCCGGGGTGAGCTCGTCGCGGGTGAACAGGGCGCGGCTGACCTCACGGGGGTTCGGCGTGGACAGCACGTCCTCGGGCGTGGCCGCAGCGATCCGGTCCAGCGGGATGTTCCGGCCGAAGCGGGTGCCGGCCATGCCCATCCGAGGCTCGTCGAGGTCGTTGTGGCTGCCGTCGGGGGTCCGGTTGACCTTGTGGGCCTCGGAGTGGGGTGCGGGATCGGGCAGGTTGGCGGAGGGCAGGTGGCCGGTGTCGTGGAGGTTCTTCTGCCGGAGTTTCACGCGCAGGCCGAGGAGTGTCAGCAGGCCAGGTATGACGGGCAGTCTGTCCCAGCCGATGCGCCGGTCCACGTATTCGGCGCCGGCGGTGACGACTCGCCAGGGCAGCGACGTACGGTATCCGTTCGCGGAACGTGGTGCGGCGTGTCGTAGCTTGCTCATCGCGGTACTCCTTGGGCGGTTGTGAGGAACCGTCGCCCGCTTTCTCGCTGATCAGGTGGAGGGGGTGGCGACGAAGGACCGTGAAAACGGGGAGGGGAAGACCAAGGCGTCGACGATCTGGGCAGCCGGACCAGCGGACCACTCCGCGCACCCGGAACCTGCTGTCGACGCCCTGCCGAAGGTCTGTCGACCGCTCGTCGACGGCCGAGGGGCCGCCGCCCTTCCGCCACATCGAGCAAGTGGAGCAATGGAGCAATGGAGCAAGTTGAGCAAGTGGAGAACGCCATTCTCACTCCCGGCGAGGCCGGCCCGGATCACCTCCGCTCGGGCGGCGAGCAGCTGTCCGTCAGGGCGTTGTGGCAGGCAGCTGAGTGGGCACGGCGGGCAGCATGATGCCGTCGCCGACTGGCGCGGTGTGCGGTACGAGTCCACCGGACCGGGCGACTTGGAGCAGGTCCGGGAGTGTGTACGGCTCGGCGCCGTCGAGGTCGACCTGGTAGCCCAGATCACCGAGGCTCGCCGCGGTCATCCGGCTCAAGGGGTTGTTGCTGCCCGAGATGAACGGTGACATGAGTTCGTTCACGAACACCGCTTCTCGCCAGTGGCTGTCCCTGGTGCCCGGTCCGCCGAAGTTGGCGACCGGTACCGGTACCGGCTGGGCCTCCGAGACGAGTGCGGCGAACTCCGCCTGGGCGCCAGGGCCGGTGAAAGTAGGGTCCTGGCCGCCGGCTCCCGTGAGGAGGCCGAAGGGCTTCCACAGGGTCCCGATGCCCAGTACGTGCCCCATCTCGTGGGTGATGACGTCGACGAGCGTGCCGTCAGTCTCCATCTTCGCCAGATCCGAGGAGTCGAACCTCATCACGCCCTTCGCGGGAAGCCGCGGACCGGACTGGGCGGTGCCGTCACGGAAGTCGGTGGGTCCAGCCATGCCCAGAATGCCGCCAGGACCGTCGATCGTGACGCCTTCCGCCTCGATCAGCAGATCGTCGATGATGTCATCGCCGACGACAGCGGTGTCGAGGTCCCCGACGATGACCTGGGCCCAGCGATCGGCGGCTGCCGCGAAGGCGTCCTGCTGATGTGCCGTCAGTCCGCCGAGGAAGCGGACTTCGATGGTGAACGGGGACGTGGTGTTGGCGATTTCCTTGGCGCGTTGGAAGTCGGCCACCGCTCGATACGTCTTGAAGGTGCCAGTGGTGACTTTGCTCATCGCGGATCTCCTTGCCTCGCATCCGATGAGAGTCACCCCCTTTCACAGGCTAGGTCGAACGGGTGACCGGCGCGCGTCGACGCCCCGCCTCTGGTCGCTTGGCTGCCCGGTCGGAGCGCGGGACTCCCGGGGGTCCGCAACCGTGCTGCCCGGGCAGCATCATCGCTTCGCCAGTTGACGCATCCACCGTTGGTTTCACCACTGCGGGGTGATGCTGTCGGACGACTTGCCTGAGGACAGGCCACATAAGTGACTATTCGGTATTATTGGGCTGAATGGGTGATCGTCCCAAGCTCGGGGGGTCCACTCCGGACGCATCCCGTCCGCATGGAAGGAGGCCATCCCATGGCCCACGGCATGTCACTCCACATCGGGCTCAATCGCGTCGACCCCGCCCAGTACGGCGGGTGGGACGGCAAGCTCAACGCGTGCGAAAACGACGCCCGCGACATGGAACAGATCGCCAGGGACGCCGGCTTCGACGACCGCACGACGCTGTTCACGGCAGACGCGACGGTCGACAACGTGACCGCCGAGCTCCGCAAGGCGGCGAGGGTCCTGACGTCCGGCGACATCCTGCTCCTCACCTACTCGGGTCACGGCGGCCAGGTACCGGACAGGAACGGGCCCGAGGACGAGCCCGACCGCCTCGACGAGACCCTGGTCCTCTACGACCGCGAGTTCATCGACGACGAGCTCTACAAGGAATTCGAGGCGTTCGCCGAAGGAGTTCGCATCTCCGCCTACTTCGACTGCTGCCACAGCGAAACAGCCGTCAGGGCGGTGCGCAGACTCCTCACCCCGGACGCGATGGAGGAGCAGTACCAGACCCGCGACCCGGACCAGATCGAGGTCACCTCCCGGGTCATGCCGCCGGACACGCAGCGCGAGGCGTACGACCGGGACAAGACCCTCTACGACACGATCCAGCGCAACCTGCAGCCGAAGGACACTCTCGACCTACCGGCCAGCGTCCTGCTCATCTCCGCCTGCGCGGACAACCAACTGGCCGCCGACGGCTGGGAAAACGGGCTCTTCACCGGGACACTCCGCGAGGTCTGGAGCGAAGGCAAGTTCACCGGCGGACACAAGTCGTTCCACCGCGAGATCCTCCGCAGGATGCCGCCCAACCAGAGCCCCGGCCTGTTCGTCACCGGTCGGGCCAACGACCCGTTCCTGCGGCAGCGGCCCTTCACCGTCTAGGGTCCGTCTTCAGGTCCCCGACTCGCTTGTCATCTCGGCGATTTGGTTCGCTGACTGTTTCGTCTCGCCCATCGAGCCTTCGCAACGAGTGCTCGGTCACGGGAGGCTGTACCGGCTGGGAGGGGGGATCCCCGACGAACAACCGGTCCTGGGACCCAGCGTCCGCCTGTCCGTGCCCTGCTCTAGAGTCGCCCAGGTGACCGAGCCCTCCTACCTTGCGGCGGTCCGGGAGTCATACGACACCGTTGCCGCTGACTACGCTCAACTCGTCAAGAATCCGTCGGAGTTGGATCCGTTGTCCCGCGCGATGCTGGCCGCATTCGCGGAAGCCGTTCAGGCAGCCGACCTCGGGCAGGTCGCAGATCTGGGATGCGGGCCCGGCAAGGTCACGGCTCATCTGGCAGACCTGGGGGTGCCCGCGTTCGGCATCGACCTGTCTCCGAAGATGATCGAGCTGGCCCGGCGGGCTCATCCGAGCCTGAATTTCACGGTGGGGTCGATGACCGCGCTGGCGATCCGGGACAACGAGCTCGGTGGCATCCTGGCCTACTACTCCACCCACCACACGCCGCCGGAGCTTCTGCCGGTCGTGTTCGCCGAATTCCATCGCACGCTTGCGCCCGGCGGCCATCTGATGGTGGCCGGCCATGTGGGAGACGACGAGCGGTTGCGTCCGACGCAGGCGTATGGCGGCCACCCGGTGTCCTACGAGTCCCACCTGCTGCCGCCGAATCGGATCGCCGGGCTGTTGGACAGAGCCGGACTCGCCATCACCGCGCAACTCGTGCAGCCGCCTGGCCAAGGCGCCAAGAGGACTGCCGCCACCTTTCTGGCTCGGAAGCCTGAACGAGCGGGAGTTCAGACGTAACTCCAGCGGCCGGCAAGGACGCGGTCGATCGTTGAACCGATGCATTCCGCGCTACTGGGTCGAGTACCTGGCCTGGAGCCGTTCCAATCCAGCCCGGCCACCCGCGTGCTCCTCGACGTCATGGACGTACGGCCGGAGGCCCTGCGCGGCACGGACGCCCGTCCAGACCGAAATTGACACGGTCTGCGCACAGGGTGAACCTGGAATCAGGGGCGCTGAACGGCCCCTCAGAAGTGCGTATTGCAATCAGACCGGCGTTCGTCGACTTCGGCCGCGCCCGCACGTCCTCGACGAGAATCCCGGCCGCGCCCGAGAGGAGACTCTCATGCACGGGCATGTGCGAACCATCGCCGGGGACAAGCCGATCTTCATGATCAAGGTCAGCGTCTACCGCTCCGACCTCACGCTCATCGACCGTGCCTACACCAACGACGACGGCTCGTACAGCGTCGACGTGCCCGCCGGTGAGACGGTCACCGTCCGGTTCGACACCCATCCCTCGCTCAACAACGCGGACAGCTGGCAGCCGTCGCTGGTCACCGACGTGGTCGCCGACGACGCCGTCCCGCTCGACCGCCGTCTGGTCCCCGTGGGCCAGTTCGCGGAAACGGCGCGCGGCATCGACGTACTCGCCGCCTTCCTCCTGGCCTCGGCCGTGGAAGGACCGGAGTACGCCACCCCCACCACGACCCGGCTGTCGCAGATCAAGCAGAACAGCCTGTTCCTCCAGCACATCCAGGCAGTCCTCCTCCAGCACTTCACGGAGCAGACCGACGTCTGATGGGCCGTGCCCGACCCGGCCGGTGGTCACCTTGCCGAACTTCTTCGTGGCTGTCCTGGAGGGGTCGCACGGCCTGGCTCCGTTGTCCGCCAGGGTGACGGGCGACAGCCCGAAGACTCCTTCGGTCCTGTGCATGCCGTCTTCCTAGCCGTGCCCGGCGATTTTCAGGACCGGACGTTCTTCGTCGATGTGGTCTTCCTTCCCCCCGGGGCTGGCGGCGGGGCGGAATCCACTGTGCGGATAGCGGGCCCTGCGGGTGGGGTAGGGCTGGTGGTGGCCCGCGGGTGGTCCCGGGCCGGCGGACAGGGGGTGCCGTGGACGACATGGCGGGTACGGATCGCAGGGCGGGCGGGGACGGGAGCGTGTCGGCGGCCGAGTTGTTCGACGGGCTGGGGCTCGCGTACGAGGAGGCGTTCGGCCGGCTGCCGGCCCAGCGGGAGGCGGTCGAGTGGCTGGCCGGGCGGCTGCCGCCGGGGGCCCGGGTGCTGGATGTCGGCAGCGGCACCGGGCGTCCGGTCGCCGAGCGGCTGGTGGCGGCGGGCTGCGCGGTGACCGGTATCGACGTGTCACCGGTGATGGTGGCCTTGGCCCAGGAACAGGTGCCGGGCGCCCGGTTCGAGCAGTGCGACGTACGGGAGTTCACCCCAGAGGGCGGTTTCGAGGCGGTCTGCGCGTTCTTCCCGCTGCTGATGATGACGCGGGCGCAGGCCACGGCGGCGTTGCGGCGGATGGCCGGCTGGCTGACCCCGGGTGGCTACCTCGTGACGGCCACCGTGCCGGCCGATGTCGAGGGCGTGCACATCGAGTTCATGGGCCGGCCGGTTTGCGTGTCCAGCTTCGCGGCGGACGACTACCTCCGGATACTCCGGGAGGAGTGCGGGCTGACGGTCCTGCACCACGCCGTTTCGGGGTTCGTGCCGGCCGGTGAACTCGCCGTCCCCGAGGAGCACCTGTTCTGTTACGCCCGCCGCCCCGGCACACCGGTGACGCGGACGCGGTGACGCGGTGACCCGCCGGCATGCCCCAGGACGCCCGTTTCCCTCACACGCCGGCCATCACGCTGGCAAGGCCGGCGTGCCCGCGGTGAGGAAGACGTGACGGTGTAGGTAAAGCGGCCTGCGCGCACGGCATCGTCGAACTGCGCCACGAACCGGTCCGCGTCCAGCGGGTTGAGGTAGCCCCGGGCTGCGGCGGTGTCCGCCCAGGTGCGCGGGCCCATGACCTTGTCGGCCGCCGACGGGTCGCGCACGGCCAGAGTCCGGGCTTCCGCCGTGATGTCGTGGAGGCCGCGGGTGCCTGCGGGTCCTGCTCCGCACGTGACGGAGCAGGGCCCGCAGGGGCCGGCTTCTGCTCAACCGGGCCCGCGGATCTGACGGTCGGGCCCGCCGACCTGGATGGTCGGCGGGCCCGTCTGGTCAGTCCATCGAGCGCAACCGGTCCAGTTCACTGCCGATGGCGTCCCGCAGCGCCTCGTGTTGCGGACCGAGCCTGAACCGTTCGTCGCTCCACCGTTCATGCGGATAAAGCCACACCGGTTTGCCTACCAGCTCGGCCGGCTCCCACTCGAACCGAGGCCAGACATGGGCGTGCAAGAACGGGTCCGTGTTGCCCAGGATCTCCAGGTTGACCCGGCGGAAGTCGGGGTCCAGCCGCCGGCAGGCGCGCTCAACCGCTTCTCCCAGTTGGTCCATGTCGGACAGAAACGACAGCCGCTTGGCCCTCGGCAGGTCAGTCAGCCGCTGAACATGCGGTTCATCCACGAGGAGAACCGAGTAGCCCGGCAGGAACTGGACGTCGCCGATCACTGCGAACCCCGCCTCGAGCCGCCGCAGCACGGTCGGATTCTCGCCCCGCAGAGCAGAACCGATCCGGTCCGTCCGCCAGTCACCAGTCATGGCCCGAACCTACCGCCAGATGATCGAGATCCCCCGGACAGGACGCCCGAAGCCGATGCAGGGCTTCGGCGACATCATCCGGCAGGACTTTGAGACCGCCGTCCCAGTGGAGGACGCCCGCCCGGGCATGTACCGGCGGCGGAGAAAGTCTCCTGACGCCGACGGTGGCTCCCGTTCACACAGGCCCGGGTGGGCGACCGGGGAGGGGGACCGCAGCTGGTCGGTGATCTTGTCCTGGTTCAGGATGCCGTCACCGGGCGACGTTCGCTGCTGCGAAGCTGCTCGATGGCGTCCAGGACCGGGGGGCGGTTGGAGTGGGTGCGTTCGTATTCCTCGATGACCGTCAGGTCCGACGGGGACAGCGGGTGCAGCTGCTGCTTGATCTCGTCGACGCCGAGCTGGCTGAAGCGGGCGATCGGCAGCTGCTCCTCCCGGGCCACCGCGCCCCGGACTCCTTCGGTCATGCGGGTCGACTCAGGCATCTCCCGCACCGCGTCCTCGGCCGCGTCCCTGACCCAGCGTCCGCCCGTCTGAGCGACATCCTTCACCCGGTCGGCGGCCATCCGCAGTGTGCGGGCCGCCGCGTCGGCCAGGCCGCCGCCGTTCTCTCGGACGAAGCCGTTGGACGCGGCCGCCACGGCCCGCGCGTGATAGGCGACGCTGTCCTCCAGCCTTTCGAGTAGTTCCTCGTCCTCGCGGCGCAGCGCGCCGAGCAGGTCGGCGGTGGCCTGGTCATGGATTGCTTCCGCGATGCTCTGGCCGGCCCGGCAGGACGCCAGCGCCCGGGCTGTGACCGCGTACTCGTCCTCGGCGTTGCTGAGCAGTCGTCGCTCGTCGGCAGGACGCCCGCCGCGCAGCAGGTCCGTCACGAGCGTGGATCCGATGGTCAGCGGCAGCATGACGGTCCGCACGGCGCCGCGCGAGATGGACCGCGCGACATCGACGCTGTCCCCGACAAGCCCGCCGCGGGGCCGCAGCTTACGCACATGGTGCTCGATTCGCTGAAGCTGGTGCTGTACGTCGGCCACCTGGCCTTCGAGCATCTGCCGGTAGGGGCCGGGCGGCATGATGGTCACATCGGCCTTGAACCGCGCGACGACCGCCTCATGCGCCTCGCGAGCATCCTCCAACGCCGGTACGAGCGCGTCCGTCATCACTGTCATCGGTGTGCTCCTGGGGGTCAGGCGGCCGGTCCAGCCGGCCGCGCAGGGGGAAACAGCTGCCCATCGGCCATTCCCGCGGCCGGGCCACGGAGGCCATCCTCTGGGACACCGGGCAAGATCGCCGGGAGGCTGGGCCCGTTCGCGTCCATGCGGCCATGACCGGTTGGGACGCTTCATCCCCTGTCGCCTGCTGTCCCTGATGAGCCCATGGCGGCAGGCGGGGAAAAAGTGCCATCCCGAGTGGGGACGGTCTGGGCTGAAAGAGTGGTGACGGCGGTTGCGCTGTGTCGAAAGTCTTGTTCACGCGTTGGTCCGGACGTGAATCCTCCCGTGGACGACCCTGCGCCGTACGCAGCACCGGTCGGGCCTACTGGCCCCCAGCCCGAGCACGATGACCTGGAAGCCGACATCGAGCGTGACGGCGGCTGGAGCCGGGCCGTGATGGTCATCTACTCAGCCGTGATGGTTGCGGCTGCTGTGCTGCTTGCGGTTACGGACCGGCTCGCTTGAAAGATGCAGAGACGCGTGGTCCGAACGGCTCGGACGGGCCGGGCTCGACCACAGGAGCAGCCGGGTTCGATGCGGGCGTGTGCCTGCGAGACCAGTTGGCAGAGGCGATCGCCTTCCTTCGCTGGCAGACAGCCGTGATGCTGACGCATGCCCCCGACCGTGTGAGTGGAGCCCATGCCACCGGTGAGGGTGAGTCATCAGCCGGTTGGCTCCCAGGGACAGGCCCGCCGTAGCGGAGAGCCGACGCACGCCCCGACACGGCCGAACGGACCCCGTGGACGCCGCCTGACGGATCCGGGACCTGCTCGCACCGACCTGACCCGCTGTCGTGACCAGGCAGGTTGGGCTCATCAGGTGATGTTGCGGAGACTCGGGGAAGAAGTTGCGGCAACCGATGGGAGGTTGTCGTGGAGGGTGGAGATCTCGAATTGGGTGAGTTGCTGGCCGCTGCGGAGGCGGCCCCGCCCGGTGAGTCTGTCGATGTGGTGGCACACGACCTGCAAAAGCGATTCGGGGCGGAGCGTGTGTCCTTCCTGTTCGTCGACCTCATTGGTCAGCGGCTGGTACGGCTCGCCGCGGCCAGTGGTGATGTCGCGGACCATGCCGGGCCGATCGATCTGCAGGGCAGCGTCTACGACAGCGTTCTGCGGAGCCAGGGCCAGCATGTGGAACCGGACGGCCAGGGCGGACGGCGCGTCATCACGCCGGTCACCAACCGCGGCGACTGCATCGGCGTCCTGGAGGCGACCCTGCAGTCCGCCGACGACACCGTGCTCCGACAGGTCCGGGATGCGGCACACGCGCTGGCCTACATCATCGTCACCGACCGCCGCTTCACCGATCTGTACCACCTGGGCCGGCGCACCACCGAGACCAGCCTGGCCGCGGAGATCCAACACCAACTGCTTCCCTCGGCCCCCTGTTGCGAGGCGGCCCAGTTCACCCTCGCCGCCGGGCTGGTGCCGGCTGACGACATCGGTGGCGACACCTACGACTACACCCTCGATCGCGACACCCTGCACCTGTCCATCACCGACGCCATGGGCCACGACACGAACTCCGCTCTGCTGGCCACGTTGCTGGTCGGCGCACTGCGGCGGGCACGCCGCAGCGGCTGTGACGCCCTCAAGCAAGCCCGCCTGGCCCACCAGGCCCTGCTGAGCCACAGCCGCGGCCTCGCCACCGGACAGTTGCTGTGCGTCGACCTCGACACGGGTCTGTGTGAACTGGTCAACGCCGGCCATCCCTGGCCACTGCGGCTGCGTGACGATGTCGTCGAAGAGGTCAGACTCGCCGTCGACCTGCCGTTCGGTGTGGTGGCGCCCGCCTCCTACCGCGTACAGGAGCTGCAACTTCGTCCCGGAGACCGCCTGATCCTGCTCACCGACGGAATGCAGGAGCGCGGGGCCGCGGCAGCCGACCTGGCGTCGGTCGTACGCGACACCCGCGCGCTGCATCCAAGAGAAGCCGTCCGAGGCCTGACCGCCGCGGTGCTTGATGCCTGCCATGGCAACCTCAAGGACGACGCCACAGTCCTGATACTGGACTGGCACGGTGATCGTCGCCGATCGGCCGACACCCAGAGCGGGCCCGCTGCGATGAGCCACAGCGGCTTCTCCTGATTCCTCGGCACCGGCAATGGCATGTGCGCCAACCGGTCTCCGGCTCCGGTCGGCCGCGCTCAGCGCTTCTGGGCCCGTCGCGCGGCCGGGCCACGGTTCGCCCCGATCACGGGTCGACCGGGTGTTCGGTTCGGTCCGAGATGCGCCCCTGCCCAGTTCGGCGCGGGCTGCCGCAGCCGGGTGCTTTCCCCGGGCCGGCCTTGTTCCCGGCCTCCAACAGACCGCGGACGCGGGGGCATCTTCCCCGCGCTGGGTGGCTGACACCACAGAGGGCCGGGAGCGAGTCAGACGGTCAGAGCCTGCTCGACGCTGGGATGGCAGGGGGATGACCTCGTCCAGGCCGACGAGCTGAAGGACCCGCAGCACCGATCCCTGGGCACCGGCGATACGCAGCCAACCCTGAGCGTCACTCACCGCCTGATGGGCGGCGACGAAGACGTTGATGCCGCTTGAGTCCATGAACGTCACGCCGCTGAGGTCCACCACGGTCCGCGGTGGCGTCGCGCCAGCGTCAGGCAGCAGGGCCTCGCTGAGCACGTTCTGGACGGTGTGGTCGATCTCGCCGCGCAGAGTGACCACCCTGATGTCGTCGACGGCGGTGTGCTCGACCGCCAACTGGCCGGACCGTGCTGCTCCGTGGGTGTCTGTCACCGTGTCCTCGACTGTGCTCGCTGATGGGGGGGGGCTCGGCCCCGACGATATTGTGTCGACAGCCTGCCCGACACCGATGGTACGACGAACAATCGTTCGGTATTTTATCCGGAGTTCAAGGGGCATGGGAGGCACGGTGCCGGGTACGCGCGGACGTGTGAACGGGGGAACCAAGGTGGACCCGGCGGAATCAATCCCCGATGGTGAGGGCAGCGTGGTACCTGGTGCCCATCCGATACAGGACACCATCGCCCTGGACGGTGGTGGGCACGTCATCGCCGAGGCACGCCACCGTGCGGCTGACTTCCTCACCCGGGTCAGGGTTGAACACGGCATCCCGGTGTCGGCCCGCGCGATGGACCTGACCCAGCTGGTGGTCAGTGAGCTGGTGACCAACGCCCGCAAGTACGCTTCCGGGCCGGTGTTGATGGAGCTGCGCATTTCCGGCGCCGTGGTGGAAGTGGTCGTGTGGGACAGCGAGCCGGTGCTGCCGGTGGCCCGGGCAGCTGATGCGGGCAGAGTCGGGCAGCACGGCCTGGAGATCGTCATGGCCGTCGCCCAGGGCTTCGAGGTCCAGCGGGAGCCGGTCGGCAAACGCATCACCGCGCGCATCGCCCTGCCCGACGACCCGGGCGGGGATGCCGGCGGACTCCGCCCGCAGTAGCAGCCGGCGCTCACCTTTGGCCCACCACGGCCATTCCGGCGTGCCGTGCAGGAGCGGGCACCGGCGGGCGATGTCGGCGGGGAGGGGTCGGGCTCCGCACGGTGTCAGCGTGCGGGGCGGCGCCCACCGGCCGGCAGCGTCACGGGCGACGTCGACGTCGCCTCCTCCGAGGGATGGTCGCTGTCGTCGGCCCCTGCCCGGACCCTGCCGGGCCCGGACCGCGGCTTGCGCAGGTACGGCGGCCAGGCCCGGCAGGGCTGCCGAGGCGGCACCGATCGTCTCAGTACGTCGGCCGGCCGAACCGGGAAGATCCCGCGCGCGAGGGAGCTCGCTCCAGCCGGGGGAGAGGGCTCCTTGGCGCGGTCTGCTCAGCGACCCGTCCGTCTCAGTCGGACCTCAGCGACGGGCCAGCGCCAGCACGCTCAGACCGAACATCAGGACACCCAGGGGGAGATGGACCGAGGTGACGTGCGCGATGCCGAGCACGACCTGGGCCGAGGCGAGTACGAGGAAACCTGACGCGTGCCAGACAGGCCGGGGCGATCCGCCCCCCGGCTTCCACGCCAGCACCGCCGCGAGCACGTACAGCATCGACGCCCCGTACATCACACGGGCTCCGACATCGTGCAGCGTCTCTCCGAAGGATGACGTCAGCAACAGTCCGGCGGAGACCGCCTGGAGGAAGATGGTCAGGGTCTGCAGGGCGATCGCGATCTGCAGGAATGAGGAGCCGCGCTGTGCGTTCGCCGTCGCCGTCACATGAGTGGCCATGTCGCAGTCCCCTTTTCCGCCCTCGGGCAGTGGATCGATAAGGTCTCACCAGCCCGACGACGCGGGCATGCGAAAGGTAAGGCGAGGGGGCGGCCGGAAGCATGGGGACTGTCGGGACCGGTAGGGATGAGCTGGTCGGCGAGCGACGCCAACTGATCAATGTCGCTTACCGGTTGCTCGGTTCGGTGACCGAGGCCGAGGACGCGGTACAGGATGCCTACGCACGCTGGTACGGGCTGTCACGAAGTCGCCAGGAGGAGATTGTCTCCCCCGGCGCCTGGCTGACGACGGTGACCGGTCGCATCTGCCTGGACCTGCTCGGCTCGGCGCGGGCTCGCCGTGAACGCTATGTCGGCGTGTGGTTGCCGGAGCCGCTGCCCGACCGCACGGAGTGGGACCACGCGAGGGGCGCCGCCCCCGTCGGCCCTGCGGACCCCGCCGACCAGATCGTCCTCGACGAGTCGGTGACCATGGCCTTCCTCGTCGTCCTGGAGTCGATGACGCCCGCCGAGCGGGTGGCGTTCGTCCTGCACGACGTCTTCCGGTACCCGTTCGCCGAGATCGCCGACGTTCTCGCCCGGACCCCTGCGGCCTGCAAGCAGTTGGCGGCCTCCGCCCGGCGGCGGGTGAGCGTCGCGCGCGAGCCGGTGGCGGCGAACGGCCAGGTCGACGTGGTGAGGCACGTCAAGGAGGCGTGGGAGACCAAGGACATCGCAGCCCTCATCGGTCTCCTCAACCCGGCCGCCGTGATGACCGCCGACGGCGGCGGCATGGTCGGCACCGTCCTGCGCCCGGTCGAGGGCGGAGCGCGCATCGCCCAGTACATGGTCGCCATTGCCGACAAGGCTCCGGGGCTCGAACTCCTGGAGCGGTCGGTCAACGGTGCGCCGGGCCTGGTGGCTTGCCGTGCCGGCGTCGTCATGACCGTAGCCTCGTTCGACGTCTCCGACGGGCGCGTCACCCGGATCTGGGCGGTCCGCAACCCGGAGAAGCTGCGGCCGTGGGCGCGGGAGGGCTAGCAGACATGGCGCGCCCTCGAGACCCCCGGCGTGGGTGCCCGCGTCGTTCCTGCCGCAGGTCGTACTGGGCCTCGCAGGCGTCGTCGGCTTGTTAAAGCCCTGCCTGCGCTGTCGGAAAGCCGACCTTCGTCAACTCCTCCGACACCGTCCACAGCCGGCGTGCCGCTGCCGGATCGCTCGCCGCCGCGGTACGTCCGACCAGCGTCGGCCCGCCCCGCATCTCCGCCATCCCGTCCGGGCCGACGTAGCTCGCACCGGGCAGGTCCTGCGTTGCCGCGTACAGGGTGGGCAGCGCGCCCGCCCGGTCGTCCTGGGCGAAGAGCCTGTTGGTGAGCCGCATCGCCGCGCGGGTGACGGGGCTCCCCGCGTGGCTTTGGAGGTTGGTGGCCGCGTAACCGGGGTGGGCGGCCAGGGCGCGGACAGAGGAACCGGACTCGGTCAGGCGGCGCTGCAGTTCCAGGGTGAACAGCAGGTTGGCCAGCTTGGACTGGGCGTAGGCGCCTCGCGGGGTGTAGTCCGCGTCCAGGTTCAGGTCGTCGAAGCGGATCGTGGCGTCGCCCCAGCGGTGGGCGCCCGAGGCGACGGTGACGACACGGTCGGTGATGTGGGGCAGGAGGAGGTTCGTCAGGGCGAAGTGGCCGAGGTGGTTGGTTCCGAACTGCATCTCGAAGCCGTCCCGCGTGCGTTGCCGCGGGAGCATCATCACGCCGGCGTTGTTGATCAGCAGCGCCAGGGGTCGGTCCTCCCAGGCCTCGCCGAAGTCCCGTACGGAGGACAGGTCCGCCAGGTCGAGACGACGAACCTCCGTGCTGCCCTTCACCGTGGCTGCCGCCGCGCGGCCCCGGTCCACGTCCCGTACGGCGAACACCACATGCGCACCGGCCCCGGCCAGCGCCTCCGCGGCCCTCAGACCGATGCCGCTGTTGGCGCCGGTGACGACGGCGGTGCGACCAGCCAGGTCGGGAAGGAGCGTCGCGTTCCATGCCTTGTTCTCGTCAGCTGCCATGGCCTCAATGTAGACGACGGCAACAATGCTGTCAACGCCTACAATGATGTCGACGTCTACTGGGGTGACGGTTCCTGTGCGGGCGGGGGTGCCTGCGCGGCTGGCGGAGCCTGCCTGCGAAAGATGACGGCGCCGATATCGGGGACGATGGAAGAGCTTCCCTGCCACCTTCTTCAGCAGCCTGCTGAAGGGCCTGCGCACCGGCTGAGCCGCGTGGACGGCCGCCGGTGAGGAGAGGGGGGCCCGGCTACGGCCCCGGCGCGGAGGGCGTGCGGTGCCGTCCGGTGCCAAACGGGCGTACGTGGTCGGCGGAGGCGCGCGGGCGCCGTGGCTGTCGATCGCCAGGGTGCGCGGGGTGGGGCCCACTGTGCTGTGGAGTTTGCCGCCTACCGTTTGCGGACCGTGCACCTCCGCGCCGTACCCCGCGTGACAGGCCGCCGACCCGGTGGGGCACCATCGGCTCAGCCGTTTCCCGATCGTGAGGGGTCGTCATGCGCTCAACCCGCGGTGCCGCTGCGTGCGCGGTGCTCGCCTGTCTGCTGTTGGCGGGCTGCTCGCCGACCGCGCTCGGCGGCTCGGTGGTGTCCGGGACCGGAGCTCCGGCGGCGGATCACTCGGGGGCGGCGGCACCGGGCGCAACCACCGGATCCCACATCGCGGTGGGAGCCGGCCCGCAGAAGACGTACACAGTGCAGCAGCAACCGGCCGCGGGCAGCTGCCACTACCGCTACGAGAACGGGGAGCCGTTGGAGGATCCGACGTGCACGCCGGGCGCGATCTCCCCGGCGGTCACCCAGTCGAATCTCGCGTCGACGATCTGCCGGAAGGGTGGCTACACCTCCGGCATCCGCCCGTCCACCTCGGTCACCGGCAAGGAGAAGAGACTCAACGCCGCCTCCTACGGCTACACCGGCCGTATGGGGGATGCCGAATACGACCATTTGATCAGCCTGCAACTCGGCGGCGACCCCAACGACTACCGCAACCTGTGGGTGGAGCCCGCCGACCCCGGCCATCGGTCAGGGGCCGGCGTCAACAACAAGAAGGACCCGGTGGAGACGAAGCTGCACACAGCGGTCTGCAAAGGCACCGTCACCCTCGCCGCCGCGCAGAAGGCCATGGTCACCGACTGGACCACGGCCCTGAGCGTCCTCCACCTCGCCTGAAAGGGACGGCTGGGGCCCGCCGCACCGCACCGTACCGGCCGGCGCGGCCCGGCGTCTCTCGGCGGGGCACGCGCCCTTCGCCCCTGCGTACAAGCCCCGGCTGGACGGGGGAGGCCGGCCGGGGCCAGGCGTCCGACGGTTCTGGACCATCCATCGCCGGCTCCACCGCCCGAGGCGACGCCCGCCAAGCCATCCGTCCGCGCATCAGCCCAGTGCGGAAGGGCAGGCAGGCCAGAAGGGCAGGCAGTGCGGAAGGGCAGGGAGTATCGATGAACGGCGGACCGCATGGATCCGCCGGGTGCGCCCCTCTCCGCCCCCAACCGTTCCAGGAATAGCCGTGGGCCCGCCCAGCGTTGCCGCGAACATGACGACGAATGCGCCGCGGCCCGAGGTACTGCGATACACCGCCTTCTCCAGCGCCCCCGACGGCGGAAACCCCGCCGGCGTCGTTCTGGACGCCACCGCCCTGGACGACAGCGACATGCTGGCCATCGCCGCCGACCTCGGATACTCGGAGTCCGCGTTCCTGACCGCGCCCCCGGAGGGCATTGGCGGTCAAGAGGGGCGCGCGTACACCATCCGTTACTTCAGCCCGAAGGCCGAGGTGCCGTTCTGCGGGCACGCCACCGTCGCGACCGCCGTCGCGCTCGCCGAGCGGATAGGCCCCGGAGAGCTGGTGTTCGCGACGCGCGCCGGCACCGTGCCGGTAGAGGTGGTCGAGGAGGGCGGGACGGTCAGGGCCACGCTCACCAGCGTCGAGCCGCACGTCGAGGAGATCGCCGACGTCGACCTGGCGGAGGCGCTCGTCGCGCTCGACTGGCCGGCTGCCGAACTCGACCCGGCCTTTCCGCCCCGGATCGCGTTCGCCGGGGCCCGCCATCTCGTTCTCGCGGCGGCGACGCGCGCTCGTCTCGCAGATCTCGCGTATGACTTCGCGCGCCTCGAGACCCTGATGCATCGCTTGGACCTGACCACGGTCCAGTTGGTGTGGCGGGAGTCGGCCACCGTCTTCCACGTCCGTGACCCGTTCCCCGTCGGAGGCGTCGTCGAGGACCCGGCGACCGGCGCTGCGGCCGTCGCGTTCGGTGCGTACGCCCGTGAGCTCGGCCTGGTCCCCGAGGACGCCGTCCTCACCCTGCATCAGGGCGAGGACCTGGGCCGTCCCGGGGAGCTCACGGTGACACTGCGCGCAGGTGACTCGCGCGTCCGCGTCAGCGGCGCAGGAGCTCGCATCAGCTGAAGAGCAAGGCGCCCCGCAAGCGGCACCTGATCGCGGACATGGTCCGTCTGGTCACTCAATGGCGAGGCCACCCCACCCGTCAATTCCGGTTGACGGGCGCCACGCTGACGCATCGCTCTCCCTACGACCGACCGAGAGACCCCGTGCGCGCCCTGACGCCCTGGGCGCCACCGGGCCACTATTCCTGCTCAGCGTGATCGCACATCGCGATACGAGAAGCCCCGGCTGGACGGGGGAGGCCAGCCGGGGCCGCACGCGGTGACATGCGGAGGGCGGTCGCCTCGCGGCGAAAGGCTCCGTGGGGCTTCAGCCGAACGATCTTCCCCACGGGCAGGGGGTGAGGCCCGGGGACACTGTCCCCTCCGCAGCCACGTATAGGTGAACGGACAACCAACCTCGGTTGTTCCGTGCCCCATGCCGACAGCCTCTGTGAGCTCAGACACTCCCTTTGCCGAGGCCAGTTGAGAAGCTGGCGACGACTACGGCGAAATCGCCGGGGAGACTCGTTGTCATCGTCCAGCGGCTCGGCTCAGATCCTTGCTCGCTCAACTGCCCTGGCTGCGTGTTCAGTCCGCTGGTGCCGGCGATCTGAGCGACGAGGGAACCGAAGCGTTCCTCCTGGCCGTCCGGGGGATGCGGCCGTTGTCGGACAAGGCATCCCGGAGTCGTTGAGGGCGGCGTAGCGCGGGGCCGCGAACTGCGACTCGATCCGGTTCAGCCGGGATCCGGAATCCGTAGGTCGGCAGAAAGTCCAGTTCGACGTCGAGTGCAGGGACGTGAGCAGGCCGCGGAACTTTCGCCACCGCTTATGCTTCCGGGATCCTGTAGTAGATCTGCGGATGGCCAGTTCGAGGGCGGCGAGCATGTGTATCACCCCGTCGTATCGGGTGTAGGTAGCCCGGTGCTGACGGGGCTTGCAGGCTAAGCGCCGCGCCCGGACCTGCCCTTGAGCGGTGGCAGGTCGAGAGGGTCGAATTCGTCTGCGCCTAAGACAGTAGGCGATGAGGGCCCCTGTCCGATCCGGAGGTCGAACGTTCGGCGACTGGCCCGCACGGTCGTAGCGGAACGAGAGAGGCGATGACAGGCATGGCAAAGGTCTGGCTGCCCTCCGCTGTCTGGGTCGTCGCCGCTGTGGCGAGTCTCTGGGCGGCGAGGGCCCTCGCGACCGGTGACCTCACGGCGCTCCCGCTGCTGGTCAGCTTCGTCGTGGTCGGCGTCCTGGGCTTCCCCCTGGGCATCGGCCTCGGCCGCCTGGGCGCCGGGCGGGAAGCCGCGACCTCGGCCACGCTGGCGACCGTCGCCACGACGGCGACATGCGCTGTCCAGAGTCTGGGAGCCGACGCCCGTTGGACTTTGGGTGAAGCGGCGTTCCTCATCGCGGTGGCCGTGCTTTTCGCGGTGATGGTCCTGCCCTTGTTGGGGCTCGGATTCGTCATCGGCTGGGCGGTGAGAAGACAGAGGACCTGAGGCTCCGCGCCGAGCGCTGCTGCGGCTGCGGTCGTCGCGGCGAGACGACCATGGCGGCGGCCGTCCACATGAGCTGGAACGGTAGGTCAGTACCGTCTCAGTACGACGCCCACTGGCTCTTCGTCCTGAGAGCGGCCCGGCCAGTGCCTCACAGGTGCGCGAGTCAGACGGCTCCGGATGTCTATCGTCGCTTGGCGAGCATCCGCATCGCTTGCGAGAAGCAGACCAACGCAAAACCGAAACCGACAGCCAAGACGGCGGCGCTCTTGCCCGCGTGTTCCCTCAGCAGAAGCCAGGATCCGCCTGTGATCAGGAGAGGAACTCCGGTGGCCGGCAAGCCGATCGTTGTTCTGCGGTCGTGCAAAACGGGCCTCGCGCCTCGTCCAGCATCAATGCCGGCCTGTGACGGGTCCTGTTCGAGCAGGTCGCGGGCCGCGGTCGGAGCGCTGTGGTTCGTGCACTCAAGTGAGCTCGATCTCTGCCCGGACGCGTTTGCCTGCCGGGTGGGTGTCTACGGTGAGGCATCGGCTGACGGCTTGGACGATCCTCAAGCCTTGTCCGCCGATCCGCTGTGGGTCGGGGGGCTGGGGAGCGGGCGGTCGGGGAGAGGTGTCCCACACTGTGACCCGGGCCAGGCGGCCTGCGGCGGACCGTTCCAGTTCCAGGTGCAGGCCGCAGGGCCCCGGCGCGTGCTGGCGGGCGTTGGTCACCAGTTCGCTGACGACCAGCTGGACCGAGTCGGTGGCGCAGTCCGTCGGTCGGGCCCAGCCCGCGGATCGGGCTTCGTCAAGGAACGCGAGGGCTGCCTGACGGGCTGCCGCGCTCGTCGCCGCACCGTCGTGCCAGGTCAGGCGCCGAGGCAGAGGATCGCGGTGGTCCGAGCGGTGGTGCCCATCCGACGCCTGCTGCATAAGCGGGATGGTCATACGTGGTGCCCCTCTTTGGTAGATCAGAGCGCCTTGTCCGGTACCCCTTGTGCGCGCCCTGACGCCGCGTCTACCCGCTCCGGCAACTGGTAAGCCCGCCTCCGTGCAGGTGGCGCCCCGTCGGGACGAGCGATCGTTGCCGGCTGGACGGTTGAATGGATCAACAGCGACGATGAGTGGGTACTGCGCGTCCGGGACTACGGCAAAGCACCCCGAGGCGTGGCCAAGGCCAGGTCAGGCCAATGTCGAACCGACGGCGGGCCGGCTGGCAGCCCCCTACTCTGCACCGCCACGGACCGAGAGGGGACGGTCCGGTCGCCCTCATCTTCGGCGAGGAATTACGCCTACGACATGCTGGGCCGCATCTCCCGGCGCCACATAGCAAGCTGCGCGACGTGGTTCAGAAGGTCCGCACCCGACGCAGCGACCACATCGGACGGGCCAGCTTGCCGTACTGGCAGGAAAGGCAGTGCGGGGCGGGCAGGCGACGGGGGGAATGCGCCTGCCCGCCCCGGTAGCAATGACCCGCACGGGGGGAACGGGCATTGCGGGCCGTAGGGACGGCTTACCCGTTACAGCGCATCGGGCGCTGTATGTGTCACCCCGGCCGGTTTCGCCGGTCGAGGTCAGGCAGTCTCCGCTACGAGTACGAGCGGCAGCGGTCCTGCATTTGGCAGCCCGGCAATCGCTCGACAACAGGAACAACCGGTCCGGTCACCACAAACCGCACCCATGGGGTATGGACTCCGTCGATCTCCCGACGACCTGTCGTTCGGGCTGGGGGAGGGGGTCGCCCGACGGATTCCCGCCTCGCGTGCGCCGGCTCAGCGGGCCATCCAACGGTCCATTTCCCGTGCCCGGTTGCCCAGCGCGGTGACGACAGCGGCTGACGTGGTCCGAGGATTGCCGGGAACCTGCACGTCGCGCTGGAGGCCACCAGACATGTGGTCGGATCCTGGTTCGGGAGTCTCCACCTCGATTCCGGCGCGTCGTGCGAGCGCGACCGCAGCGGCCACGAACCCCTCGGAGAGCGCGAGGATCACGCTGTGCTCCGTCTGGCAGTGCCAGGCGACCAGGCGGCGTGTGAACTCTGCGTACACGGCCGGGTCGATCTCGAGTGTGTCCGGGTCGCCCTCATGCTTGCCCTGACCGATTCCCGAGGTCAGCCTGAGCTCCGCCTCGAAGACCTCGGCCTGCCGTAGGAAGAGGCGGCCGGCACCGTTCGACGGGTTCCACAGCGTCTCGTCACCGACGTCGAAGTACATGCTCATTTCCGATCCCCCTGCTCAGTCGCCCCGTCACAGGGTAGAAGATCGGGCCGGTGGTAGGCGCCTGGGTATGACGGTGCCTTGCAGGGCAAGGTTCGATGCTCCGGCATGGGACGACCGCCCCAGGTGATGACCTGCTCAGCGCCGGTGTTGTCCATCGCCTGACGCCTTGCCGGATCGGCGATCGACACCAGAGCGACCACCGGCTTGCCGTGGCGGCTGAGCGCGATCCGCTCGCTGTCGTAAGCCACCGGCCCATCAGCTCGGCCAGACGGGTGCGTCTGGGCGAAGGAAGCGCTGCCTCGGCATTGAGGTCTGCTCAGTCCAGCACCAGTTCCTCATCCCTCAATATTGTACCTTCTTTAAAGAATGTACATAATCGCGATCATGAGTGAACCACTGCGCCGCAACCGTGACTTCGTCCTGCTCTGGAGCGCTGCCTTGGCCTCGACGTTGGGGTCCCAGGTCGCCTCCGTCGCGTACCCGCTGCTGGCGCTGGAACTGACCGGTTCGGCCGTGCATGCCGGGCTGATCGGCTCCGCCGCAATGGCCGTCGGCATAGCGCTGCGCCTGCCGGCGGGCGCCTTGGTCGACCGGTGGGATCGGCGGCGCACGATGCTCGTCTGCGATCTCGTGCGAGCCGCTCTTCTCGCCGTCACCGTCGCCGGTTCGCTGCTCCGGTTGCTCGACTGGCGGATGCTGTTGGCCGCGGCTGTGATCAGTGGCGCCTGCGGGGTGTTCTTCCAGCCTGCGGAGACGGCGCTGCTACGGCGCGTGGTTCCCGCCGAACACCTGCCACAGGCCTTCGCACACAACGAAGCCCGTCAGTACGGGGCCTCGATCGTCGGCCCTCCGCTGGGCGGCCTGCTGTTCAACCTGGGCAGAACGGTCCCTCTCGCCGGAGAGTTCCTGGCCCATCTGCTGTCCTTCGCCGCCGTCCTGGCCATCAAATCCCCGACGCCTGCCACCACCGCGGTCGCTGACGGGTCGCGCACTCTCCTTCGTGACATCGTGGAGGGCCTGCGCTGGACCTGGCGGCAGCGGTTCCTGCGCGTCCTGCTGGTGACGGCCGCGGGCTTCAGCTTGGTGTTCTCCGCGCTGACCTTCACCGTGATCGTCGCCGCCCGGCAGAACGGCGCCGCACCGGCCGATGTCGGCCTGATGATGGCCGTCTCCGGCGCCGGGGGGCTACTGGGCGCGCTGGCCGCACCTCGTCTGCAGCGGCGCAATCCGGCGTCAGTCGTCCTGGCGATGTTCTGGGTGGCCGCCGCGGCCATCCCCGCGATGACCGTCCATCCCACCGCCCGGGCCATCGGACCGCTGCTGGCCGTGGCATTCTTCCTGGCCCCGGCGGCGAACGCGATCTTGTACACGTATCAGATGACCATCACCCCCGACCACTTGCAGGGCCGAGTGATCAGCAGCCTCGCCCTCATCGGCAGCGCGGTGACCCCAATCGGGCCGCTCGCCTCGGGGCTGATCCTGGACCGCTGGGGAGTGACGGCCGCCCTGCTGTCGATCGCGTCCGTCATGGCGGTCGTGGCTTTGGGCGCCACGTTGAGCCGCACCATCCGGCACCTGCCCCCGCTGGCCGAGGCCAAGGCCGTGGCCGCGAGTTGAGCGGTGCGCTACGAACCCTCCTCGATCACGGAACGGTCCTCGATGAGGAAGCGTCCTGGGCAGCATCGTTGTGCCGCCACAGCCGGGCATCTCTGTCACCGCCCGCCGCGACGGTCGTCCCTGGTCGTTCGTTCCCAGCGCGGTCGGCCTCGCCGACTACCCCACGCCGTGGTGTCATGACGATTGCCTTGTGGGTCACAGGCCCGCGAGGGTGAGAGCGGTCGCCGTGACGGTGCGGGCCACCGTGGCCGCGAACTCCGGGTTGTGATCCTCGTCGGTGAGGGTGTCTCCCGGGGTGTGGTACTGCCTGGTGCCCGTACCGGGCCCGCCGTCCGGAGCGAAAATGTCCTCGGTGACGGCGACGGCCGCCCACCCCCGCTCGTGGAAGCTGGTGTGGTCGCTCCGTCCGACCGCCGGATCGGAGGGGCCCGTGAGCTGTTGGACCGTCACCGCGGGGTCGATGGCGGGAACGGTGTCCGCGACGAGCGCGCCCAGCGTGTCGGATGCGACGACGACCGGCCCCGGCACCGAGGAACCGGCGTGGATCTCGAGCGTGGGGGCGCTGCCCTGCCGCCGACCCGCGATCATGTCCATCTGGAAGACACCGGCGATGCGGTCGTCCGCCGCGGCGGCGGCCCGTGCGTAGAACTTGCTGCCGACCAGGCCCTGTTCCTCGGCGTTGAAGAGCACGAAGCGCACGTTCCGGGTCGGTGTCCTGCCCTGGGCGAGCACGTGGTGCAGGCACTCGGCCGCGGCCATGACGGCGGCGGTTCCGCTGCCGTCGTCGTCGGCGCCCGGTGCGGGGTCCACGGTGGGGTCGTAGGGGCGCGGGTCGCCGTTCTCGTCGACGAATTCACCGCTGGAGGCAGTGGAATCCATGTGCGCGGTGATGAGAACGGTGGAGTCCGCCCCGGCCACGCGGTGCTCGGCCTCCACGTTGAACAACTGGCGTCCGCGCCACCGGAACCGGTGCAGTCGTACCTGCAGGTCGAGGTTCAGGAAGCGGTCCGCGAGCGCCTCGACGACTCGGGGGTTGTCCGCGGCGGACGCGTCACGGCTGCGCACCAGCAGCCCTTCGCCGTCTCTGAGCGGTTCGACACCGGAGATGCGCGCGACATGGCCGCGCAGTACCTGGGGGGTCACGGCCGCCCGTATCGCGGCGATCGTCTCCGGGGAGGGACGGCCGTCATCGGCTGCCGACGCGCGCGGGCCCGGCTCCGCCGGACCTTCCGTAGGGCGTGTGGCGAGTCCTTGCGCCCGTGCGTCTCCGGGGCGGGAGAGGAGCGCCGGGTCCGGAAGCAGACGCTCGGTGTGGCCGGGCTTCGCGCCCGGCAGGTGGACGTCCTCGATCGGGGCGCCGGCGGGCGCGGCGACGTAGACACCGCCCGGCGCGGCGCCCAGGGGGAGGAGCGGCGGGGCCGTGAAGCCGGCGAGTTCGTCGGCGACGACGCCGAAAGCGGACGTGGCGCGTGTCGTCGCCCTGTCCGGGGCCCCCGCGAAGCCCAGGCCGGAGGCGAGGGGGCGGTCGTCACGGATCAGGAAGGCCGCCGTGTCCTCCACCGGCCCCCGCAGGTCGACCGTGAACCCGGCCTGTTCGAGTGCAGCGGCCCCGCGCATGCTCGCCATGGCCAGCACGAGCCGCGGCGAGGCGATGTGGACGGGAACGACCTCGTTCTGGTTCGCGACCGTCTCCAGTGCGGGCAGCCCTCGGTCCTCGGGCAGCTCGATCCGCGCCCAGAGGACGGGACGGTTCTCCAGGGCGGCGCCGGTGAACACGGGGTGGGCCGCCGTACGCAGTCCGGCTTGTCGGGCGAACGCGCGCTCCTGGTGGTCCTCGCCCACGAAGACGCACTCGCCGGCTGCGGAGGCAGGCATCCCTTCGCCCGCCGTGCCGGCGACCGCCTCGTCGAAGATCGCCCGGCTGTTCTTGGGGCCCCATTGGATGAGCGCGTCGTCCGTGAACCGGCCGGGGAACGACTGCCGCAGGGCTGACGCGGCCCGCTCCGCGGCACCTGCACTTGAGCCCGGGTTGGAGATGACTCCCTTGCGTACGTCGAGGAAGGCGTCGAGCACGGCGAGGACGCGAGGTCGCGGCAGCAACACCAGCGAACCGTCCGCCTCCTCCCGGGCATCCGCCAGGGTCGCTCCTATGTCGAAGAAGAGCACGGGCATCGGGGTGCCTCCACGAAGTGAACCGGTCCGGAATCGGCAGGTGACCGAGTGAACGTCCAGGGCGGCAACGGCCGTTCGAGAACGAGGGGAACCGCGAGAGGGGAACCGTGAACGGTCCCGCGCAGGCCGGCCGCCCCCACGGACTTCACTCCTGGCACGGGCTCCCGGTCACTCCATCGTCCGCCTGCGGATGCGCGTTCGCATCCCGGGATCAACAGGCGAATGCCGATCAACTTCCGAAAGTTGAAGGAAATACGAGCCTGGAGAGCTGTCCGCGGTCGCGCGGCGGTCAGGGCGTGGATGTCTGCGCCCGCGAGGAAAACATTCGCCGCCTTCAGCCGGCGCTCGCATGGAGCTTCAGGATGTGGTGGGCCGTACCGGACCGCTCCCGCCGGCCACCGGACATCCGGCAGGATGACCTGATGACCCTCATCCGCGGAACCGGCGACCGTGGCGTCGGCGCCGCCGTCGCCGATCCAGTACGGACCCGTCTGGTGGCTGCCGCGGCTGCGGTGGTGACCGTCGGTGTGGGCCTGGGGCTCCGAGCGGTGGCGGCAGGTGACGTGGCGAAGTACGGCGGAGACGCGCTGTACACCGTCCTGGTCCATACGCTTGTTGTTCTGATCGTGCCACGCGTAAGGCCTGTGACGGCCGCCGGAAGCGCGCTGGCGGTCAGTTGGGTGGTCGAGTTCCTTCAGCTCAGCGACGTGCCGGCGGAGCTCGCCGAGCGCAGCTCTGTCGCCCGCCTCGTGCTCGGTTCCACCTTCAATCCACCCGACCTGTTCTGGTACGGAGTGGGCGCGGCGGCGGGCTGGCTCGTCCACACCGCGGTGGGCTCCTTCCTGTCAGGCCGTCCGACGGCGCGCGACTGAAGCCCTCTTTCCTCGCTGGGGCGATCCGCAGGACTGCGCTGCCTACGAGCCGGCCGGACACGCGATGTACGCATCATTTGCAGTTCGGCGTGATCAACGTCTGAGTCGTCCCGGACTGTGCCTAGGGTGTGCCCATGACTCCTGAGATGTGGCTCCTGTTACGTCCGTTCCGTGAGGAGGCGATCGCGCGGGACATACCCGTCGACGACGTGGAGCGGTGGCTGGGCACCGCTCGCCCTTGCGCGGCGCTGACGCGGGACGGGGACGGCCCGGTCGTGGGCCGGTTCGGTGGTCCGCTGCTGCTTCCGGCCGATGTCCCGGACCCGGCCCACCCCTTCGTCGCCTCCCTCGACCTCGCGGCCCTGCCCGCCGACGCGACGGACCTGCCCCTGCCTCCCGACGGCCATCTGCTGCTGTTCGCCTTCCCCGAGACCGCCGACGACTACGAAACCATGGGCAGCGTGGTGTACGTCCCCGCCGACACGGCTGTGACGGAACGGGACAAGAACGCCTGGAACTCCTTCGACTTCGAGGACTATCAGGCGATGTTCGAGGCGTTCCCCCAGGGCTCGCTGCGGGCGACGGCCGGCGTGTCGCTGCCCTACCACCACGCGGTCGAATTCCTCGGGGAGCCGGGGAGCGGCCCGCTTCCGGGGCATCCACGCTCCGAGCAACTCGTCAAGGTCTGGCAGGGCACCCACGAGGCCATCGTCCCCGCGGCGCCGCTGCAGATCGGGGGGTACGCCGATGAGGAGGCCGTCTACACCGATCCGGTCGCCGTTGCCGTGTCCCGTGCGGTGAGAGCGGCGGAAGGGGGCGGGTGGGACGGGCCGGTTTCGGGTGACGTCGCGGACTGGGTACTCCTGGCCGACTGGCATGCCGGCATGGACGTGCAGGGCTGGGAGAGCGCCACCGTCCACTGGGTGATCCAGCGCGAGGACCTGGCCGCACGGCGCTTCGACCGCGCGTTCACCTCGGTTTTCTGGAACCCCTGATGGTGAGATCCGGCGGCCGCGGTGCCGCCGGATCCTGTCGGCTTCGGCTTTGTCAGGGGTGCTCCGGATCCTTGGTGGCCTGTGCCAGGAGTCGCGTGAAGTCCCTGCCCCATTCTTCGACGGTGGCAGGGGTGAACAGGTCCGTGGAGTACTCGAAGGTGACGGTGATGGCCTCGTCCCGGGGTTCCAGGACGACGTACAGCTCGTTGCGTGCCACGCCGGACGTGGGCAGAGCGCGTACCGAGGCCGCCACCGACCGCAGGTCCAGAACGGGCGGAGGCGTGGTGACCACGGTGAACAGCACGGTGGGGAACAACGCGTCTCCGGTTCGGGGAGAGACCAGCTCGGCCACTTCTGTCAGCGGCAGTTCCTGGTGATCGAGCGCGGTGAAGAGTGTCGAGGCCAGCTGCGCCACAACCTCGGCGAAGGTGTCGGCCTTGTCGAGCCGGACGCGTAGCAGTAGGGCGTCACCCAGCAGGCCCACCACCTCGGATCGCTCGGCGCGCATGCGGTTGGCGCTGGACGCGGCCAGTACCACCTCCGAGGGCTCGCCACACACACCGGCCAGCCAGGTGGCGAAGGCGGCGGCCAGCACGGTGTATCGGGTGGCGCCCAGGCGGACGGCGACGTCCGCGACCCGACGGGGTATGTCGCCGTCGATGACCCAGGTGTGCAAGGCCCCGCGGCCGGAGAGTGCCTCTGGTCGCGGCCGGTCATAAGGCAGTGCGGGGCGCAGTGGTGCGCCGTCGAGTTCGGTGCGCCAGAACCGCTCGAGCCGCTCCCGGCGTTCGCCGCTCAGTTGGTGTTCCGCGCGTGCACAGTCGGTGAACTGCACGGCGGGCGGCGGAGGCACAGTGCCGGTGCCGGTGCCCTTGTGCCGGACGTTGTAGAGCTCCTGGAGTTCACGCCGGATGACGCCCATGGACCAGCCGTCGCAGACCGCGTGGTGGAACACGGTCACCAGCACCCAGCGGTCCGGGCCGAGCCGTGCCAGTCGGAAGCGGAACAGCGGCGCGCGGTCCAGGGCGAAGGCGCGGGATGCGTGGTCCCGGCACCACCGCTCGACGAACGCGTCGTCGTCAGGGTGTTCGGACAGATCCGTGACCGGGAGGTCCACGGGCACCTCGGCCAGGACCTCGACGAGGTACTGCCCGTCACGGCGTACCGCCCTGCTGCGCAGCGCGTGATGGCGGTCCACCAGGTCTTTCAGGGCACGCGCCAGGATGTCGGGGTTGAGGTCGCCGCGCAGGTCGATGCGGTGGGCGACGTTGTAGACGCTCGGGTCGGCGCGCTCGTGGTGGCGTTGCCACAGGCGCCGCAGTGTGGAGGTCATGGGCACGGTGTCCACCACCCGGTCCGTGGCTGACGACCGTTCGCAGCGTGCTGCGACGCCCCGGATGGTCGGATCGAGGAAGAAGTCGGCCATGGAGAGTTCGACGTCGAGGCGATCGACCATCAGGTGCAGCAGCCGGATCGCGCTCAGGGAGTGGCCGCCCAGTTCGAAGAAGGACCTGTTCACGGGCAAATGGTGCGCGCCGAGTTCGTCGCACCACAGTTCGTGCAGCGACTTCTCCAGCCGGCTTGCGGGCGGGGCGTCCGCCTCCCCGGTCTCGTCGGGTGCGGGTTCGGGCAGCTGGTTCCGGTCCAGCTTGCCGGAGGAACTCACGGGGAGCCGTTCCAGGCGCACCCAGCGGCGAGGCACCAGGTGGTCCGGAAGTTCGGCGGACAGCTCGGTGCGCAGTGCCCGCACGTCCAACTCCGTTGTCGCGGGGACCACGTAGGCGACGAGTTCCGCATCGCCGTGCGGGTCACGGCGGGGTACGACGGCTGCGTCGCGGACCCCGGGGAGCCCGATCAACGCCGTCTGGACCTCGGTGGGTTCGACCCGGTGGCCGCGGATCTTGACCTGGTCGTCGGCGCGACCGCAGTACTGGAGGGTGCCGTCCGTGCGCCAGCGTCCCAGGTCCCCTGTCCGGTACACCGCCGTCCCCGTGCCGTCGTCGAGGAAGGCGGCGGCCGTCTCCGCGGGCCGGGCGTGGTAGCCGGACGCGACGGGAACGCCGCCCACATGGATGGTGCCGACAGCGCCTCTCGGCACCTCCTGCCCGGCATCGTCCAGCAGCAGGATCCGTGCCCCCGGGACCGGGGTGCCGATCGGCGGCCACTCCTCGCCGCCGGGGTCGACGCGGTGCGAGGTGACGATGATCGAGGTCTCCGTGGGCCCGTACTGGTTGTACAGCGTGCACCGCGGGTGGGCGGCCAGGAAGTGGCGGAAGGCGTCAGTGAGCTGAAGGGCCTCGCCGGCTGAGAAGAGCTCGCGCAGGGAGGGCAGTTCGGGGATGGTCTCGATCAGGTACTTCAGCGGGGTGCAGGGCATGAACATGCGCTCCACCGCGTAGCGGCGCACCGTCTGTGCGACGGCCGCGGGATCGTGTCGTACCGCGTCGTCGATCAGTACGAGTGCGGCCCCGGAAGCCAGCGTGGTGAAGATCTCCTGCACGCTGACATCGAACGCGGGTGAGGTCCACTGCAGGGTACGCAGCGCCGGATGCCGCTCCAGGTGCGCGCGGACGAGGTTGGCCGGGCCCCGGTGAGGCACGACGACGCCCTTGGGGCGGCCGGTCGATCCCGACGTGTAGATGCAGTACGCGGGGTCTTCCGGTCGTGCCCCGTGGTGAAGGGGAGAGGCGGAGGGGGTGTCGTCGACCTGATCCGCCAACTGCACGGGCAGGCGTCGCCCGAGTGCCGGATGGCGCGCGAGAGCCGACTCGGAGGTGAGCAGCAGCATGGGGCCGGCGTCGTCGATGAGCGCAGCGAGCCGGGGGGTGGGCAGGCCCGGGTCGAGGGGCAGGTAGGCGGCCCCGCTCTTGAGCACACCCAGCAGGGCGTTGATCAGCTCAGGGCCGCGCGGCAGCAGCACCGCCACGCGTTCTCCGCGTGCAGCGCCCCGGGAGTTCAGTTGGCGGGCCAGCCGGTTCGCCCGCGAGTTCAACTCCACGTAGGTGACGTGCTGTTCCCCGGCCACAAGCGCTACGGCGTCCGGTGTCCGGAGCGCCTGCCGCTCGAACAGCCCGTGCAGAGTGTCCGGTGCGTCGGCCGTCGGCGGCTCGTCCAGGTGGCCCAGCCCGGCCAGGTCCGTGCGGTCGGCGTCGGTGACGGCGGTCAGTTGGCCGAGTGGCGTGTCGGGTGCGTCGAGGACGCGGCGCAGCACCTGCTCCACGTACTCCACGAGGCGACGCACGGTGCTCTCGTCGAAGAGGGCCGTGTCGTACTCGACCATGAACCGAATGCCGTCGCGGTGGTGTGTCAGATAGACACTGAGGTCGAAGGGGGCGCGAGCGCTCGGCACGTCGAGCAGCGCGGCTGTCAGCCGGGGCGGGTCGAAGTCCACCTCGCCCTCGTTCTCGTACTCCACCATCACCTGGAACAGCGGGTTGCGGCCCGGGTCCCGTCGCGGGTTCAGCGCGCCCACCAGTTCGTCGAAGGGTACGCCGCGGTGCTCGTACGCCGCCGTGCTGCCGTCGCGCACTCGGCGCAGCAGCGCCGGGAAGGTGGGGTCGCCGGTGAGGTCGAGGCGTAGCGGCACGGTGTCGAGGAAGAGGCCGACGTGATGGTCGGCGCCGGCGGGGCGGGCGGCGACCGCGGTGCCGAGCACCACGTCTTCCTGTCCGGCGAACCGGCCGAGCACCGCTCCGACGGCACCCGTCAGCGCCATGAAGAGAGTGGCGCGCTGCGCGGCGGCGAACGTGCGCAACCTGCTGGTGAGTTCGCCGTCCAGTTCGTGGGTCAGACTCGCTCCCGCTCCCGACCTGACGGGTGGGCGAGGCCGGTCGGTGGGCAGGTCGATGTCCGCAGCGCCCTCGAGCTCAAGCCGCCAGAAGTCGAGGGAGGCGGAGACTTCGGCGGCATCCGACTCGTCGGCCGGGGCCAGTTGGCGCAGGGGCGGCAGCACGGGGTCGCCCTGCGGCCGGGCGCGGTAGCAGGCGGCGAGGTCACGGGCCAGCACGGCCGTGGAGGAGGAGTCGAAGACGATGTGGTGGGCCAGCAGGAAGAGCAGATGCCGTTCCTCGGACAGGCGGAGCAGCCGGGCCGTGACCAGCGGCCCGGTGCTCAGGTCGAAAATCCGGCGCCCCTCGGTCTTGAGCGCGGCGCGCAGCGCCTCTTCCTCCGTCGCACCGGTGTGGTCTTCGACCGGACAGTCGATCGGTACGCGGTCGTGTATCTCCTGGTACGGCTCTCCGTCCTGGTCGCCGAACACGGTGCGCAGTGCCGGATGCCGGTCTGCGACGTACTGCAGCGCCCGCTGGAGCGCGGGCACGTCGAGGGCGCCGTCGAGTCGGATGGCCTTGGGCTCGTGGTACATGCTGGTTCCCGGCGTCAGTCGCTCAAGGAACCAGATGCGGCGCTGCGCGGGCGACAGCGGCATCCGCCGCGGGACGGGGGGTGCCTGCCGAGGCGTCGTCCCGTCCTGCGCGCGGCGGCGGAGGCGGTCGAGCACCGGCAGCCCGGCCAGGACCTTGTCCGCGGGCACACCGAAGTCCACGAAGCTGGCGATCTCGTCCGCTCCGGCCTCCACCAGACGGCGCACGGTCTCGGCGGCCGTGTCCTCGTCGCCGATCAGGGCACGTGAGGCGCAGTAGCGGTCGTATGCCCGACTGAGCAGGAACTCCACGTCGTCGTCGGGGGTGTTGTCCAAGTCGACCTCGAACCCCAGGCTGTTGGTGACCTGGTCGAAGAGGGACAGTGAGGAACGCAGGTACGACACGAACGGCCGGTACGCGTCGGCCCGCGCACGCTCGGCGTCGTCGCCGAGATAGGTGTGCACCAGGACCACCACTCGGCCCGCCGCAGGGTCGAGTCCGTGTTCGGCGCGGGTGCGCCGGTACAGCGCGATGTTCTCCGCAAGCTGCTCGACGGTTTGCGTCATCAGGTTGGTGACCACACCCAGGTCCTCGGCGGCCGCCCGACGGTAGCTGTCCGGATTGCCCACCACGGCCGCGTACAGCGGGAGTTGCTCCTGCACGGGACGGGGTTGCAGCCGTATCTCGACCGGCTGACCATCACCCGCGGTTGTCGCGAGAGACTGCCCCGACCAGAGTCGGCGCACGGTGTTCAACTGGTCGTACATCACCTCCCGATGGCGGCCGAAGTTCTGCGGGGCGAGCGCGAAGTCGGTGGCGTGCCAGCCGCTCGCGACACAGAGGCCGGCCCTGCCGCCGGAGATGTTGTCGACGACCGACCACTCCTCGGCGACCCGGACGGGATGGTGCAGCGGCAGTACGACGGACCCCGCGTGCAAGCGGATACGACTGGTCCTGGCCGCCAGGGCCGCGGCGAGCACGGACGGGTTGGGGAAGAGCGCGCCGAACGAGTTGAAGTGGCGCTCCGGGAACCACAGCGCATGGAAGGCGTGCTGGTCGGCGAACTCCGCCGCCTCCATGATCAATCCGTACTTGTCGGCGCCCGTGTCGTCGGGGTAGTCGCCGAAGAAGTACAGGCTGAAGTCGCATCCGGCAGCAGGCGCCGGCGCACCGGGCTTGAAGGTCGCCGGTACGGGAGTCGGAGTCGGAGCCGGAGCCGGTGTCACGGCCGGCACCGGTGTGGGGGACGTTGCGGGGGACTGCGTCGGTGCCGGGGCGGCGGACGGCCGGGCGTTGTGCCCGAGAACATCGAGCTGGCGGGAGATCACCCCGGTCACCTGGTCGACGAGGTGCTGCGCCAGCCTCAGCTGCTGCCCGAACAGCTCGTGGAGTGCGGGGGGTTCTTCGGCTGTCGGTGCCCCTTCGGCTGTCGGTGCCCCTTCGGCCGTCGGCGTCCCTTCGGCCGTCGGCGTCCCTTCGGCCGTCGGCGTCCCTACGGGCGCTGGTGCGAGGGCTTGTGCCGGCTTCGGTGCCGAGGTCATGGTCGGAGCCGACGCCGCTTCCGGTGGCCGGACCGGTGTCGGATCCGCGAGCTCGTGCGTAGTACTCCGTGTGCGCGCCAGGTGCTCGGCCAGCTTGCGCGGCGTGTCGGCCGCGTCGAACAGGTCCCGGACCGGAATGCGGACGCCGTACCGCTGCTGGAGCTCCGTCGTCATGCCCATGAGGGAGAGCGAGTCCGCGCCCAGTTCGAAGAAGGAGCGGTCAGGAGCGACGTCAGTGGCCTCGCCGCCGAGCTTCTGGGCCGTCAACTCCCTGACAACGTCGAGGAATGCCTCCGGCATGACCGACGCTTCCGGAGCTGCCAGACGGCCCGGCACGGGCACGGGCACGGACTCGGGCTTGGGCCCGGGCTTGGGATCGGGAGACCGCGTGGCGCTGAAGGCCACCGGACGCCGCCGCAGCGGATGCCCCGGCAGCGGCACCCTGCCTCCCTGGCTGGTGTTGACCGCATGCCACTCCGGCTCGGCTCCCCTGCGGTAGAGCGAACCGAGTGCTGTCAGGAGCCCGTGTACCTGGTCGGCTGCCCGGGTTCCCGTACCTTGCCCGTTCAGCCAGCGGCTCGCGGGCGCGCAGTGCCGACCGAGGCCGGTGAGGATGCCGCCGGTGCCGATCTCCAGGAAGTCCTCGCAGCCATGCTCCGACGCGGCGGCCACGGCGAGGTCGAAGCGAACCGGCTGCCGCGCCTGGCGGCAGAGATGGTCGACGTCGATGGTCCAGCCCGCGGGGCGCAGTTCGCCGTCGACCGTGGTCACCAACGGGGTGTGCAGCGGCCTGTAGGCCACCTTCTCGGCATGGGAACGGAATTCCCGCAACGCCGGCTCGATCGAGGCCGAGTGGAACGCCCGGTCGACCGGCAACGCCTGCCACCGTATGCCCTCGCGGTCGAGCAGACGAGCCGCCTCTTCCAGGGCCTGGGGTGGGCCGGAGATCACCTGGGCACGCGGTCCGTTCACCGCGGCCGGCTCGGCCCCGGCGGCCTTGGCGATGCGCTGTGCGGTCCTCGTGTCGGCGCGCAGGGCGAGCATGCCGCCGGGTGGGCAGGCTTCGTGCATGAGGCGCCCGCGCCACGCGGTGAGCCGCAGCCCGTCGTCGAGCGTCAGGGCTCCGGCCGCGTACAGGGCCGCGAACTCGCCGACGCTGTGGCCGAGCAGCAGCGCGGGACGTATGCCGGCGGCGCGCCATACCTCGGCGAGCGCCGACTGATGGGCGAACAGGGCGGCCTGGGCGGTCTCGGTGGGCCAGATGCCGGGTGCGGAGTCGGGCTCGTCCGGACCGCCGTCGCCGGATGCCTGGTCGCCCACACCGCCCACACCGGCGCCGGGCCGCACCGCGTCGCCGCCGAGAAGGCCCTCGGCGACCTCAAGGCGCTCGGCCCGCGCGTCATCCGGCTCGTCCAGCAGGAGTGGGAGCAGGGTGCCGCCGAACTCGGTGGCGTAGAGGTCCTCGCACCGGTCGAGCACCCGTCGGGCGGCGGGATACGCCGCGTAGATGCCGCTCGCCATGCCGGGGCGGGCGCTCCCCTGGCCCGGGAAGGCGAACGCGAGTGGACCGAGCGGCGCGGGCGGCTGCTCCTCCGGGGTGCGGGTGTCCTCCAGGGTCTGGGCGAGTTCCTCGGCCGTGCGGCCGACGGCCGTGGTCCGAGCCGTACGGTGGGGCCTGCCGAACGCCAGGGTGGCGGCCACGTCCGCGGCCGCGAGTTCCGGCCGCTGCCGCAGCTGGTCGCGGAGCCGGTCCGTGAGTTCGTCCAGTGCCTGGGGGTCGCGGGCCGACACCGGGATCAGGACGGGCAGTTGGGGTGCGGGCCGGAGCGGCGTGGGCGGCGCTTCCTCCAGCACCACGTGGGCATTGGTGCCGCCGACACCGAGGGCACTCACCCCGGCCCGGCGCGGCACGCCGTCCGGTGTATGCCACGGCTTCAGCTCGGTGGCCAGTGTCAGCGGGCCGCCCTCGAGGGAGAGTTCGGGATTGGCGCGGGTCAGGTGTGGCGTCGGTACCAGGGTGCGGTGCCGCAGCATGAGGACTGTCTTGATCAGTCCCGCCATTCCGGCGCAGCTGTCGAGGTGCCCGATGTTCGGCTTCACGGAGCCGACCGTGCAGAAGCCGGTGTGCGGGGTGTCCTCGCCGAGAGCCCTGCCGAGAGCTTCCAGTTCCACCGGATCGCCGAGGCGCGTGCCGGTCCCGTGCGCCTCCACGTACGAGATGGTGTCGGCCGGTACGGCCGCCCTGCGCAGCGCCTGGCGTACGACCTCGACCTGCCCCGCGACACCGGGCGCGCTGAAGCCGACCTTGCCCGCGCCGTCGTTGTTGACGGCGGAGCCGAGGATCACCGCGTGTACCGTGTCGCCGTCGGCCAGTGCGCGGTCGAGGCGCTTGAGCAGGACGGCGGCCACGCCGTTGCCGCCGACGGTGCCGTCGGCCTCGGCGTCGAAGGCCCGGCAGCGGCCGGTGGGCGACAGGATGGACCCGGGGTGGCTGCGGTAGCCGGTCGCCTGGGGGAGGTGCACGGCCGCGGCGCCCGCCAGGGCCAGGTCGGCGTCGCCGCTCAGCAGGGCCTGGGCCGCGAGGTGCACGGCCACCAGCGAGGTGGAGCAAGCCGTCTGCACGCCGATGGCCGGGCCGGTGAGCCCGAGCCGGTAGGCGACCCGGGTGGCGAGGAAGTCCGGCTGCTGCCCGATCGCGGTCTGCATGGCGGTGGCCGGGTCCGTGCCGTCGTAGGGCGCACCGGCCGCGCCCGGATGCTGGTGGTCATACAGGTTCATGCCCGTTCCGGCGAACACCCCGACCTTGGTGCCCGGTTCGGCCAGCGCATGGCCGCCGTCCTCCAGCGCCTGGTGACAGCATTCCAGGAACAACCGGTGCGCGGGGTGGGTGAGCCGCGCCTCGCTGAGGCTCATCCCGAAGAAGTCCGCGTCGAACTCGTCGTCCCCGTCGAGGACTCCGCCAACGGGGACGAGGCCGGGCGCGCGTCGCTGCTCCGGGGACAGGCCCGCCGCCGCGAGCTCTTCCTCACCGAAGACCCGGACGCTGTCCACGCCGTCGCGCAGGTTGGCCCAGAACCGTTCCTCTGAGTCCGCGCCCGGGAAGCGCAGCGACATGCCGATGATCGCGATGCGCTGATCGGTCGGGGGTCCGGAGGTGATGTCCACCGGGCGTGTGTCGGCGGGCGCGGGCTCTTCCTGTGCCCTGGCGGACAGCTGTGCGGCGAGCGCGGCGGCCGTGGGATGTTCGAAGAACGCGGTCTGGGCGATCCGTGTCCGGAGCCGCTCCTCCAGGCGAGTGCGCAGGCGTACGAGGAGCAGGGAGGTCAGGCCGAGTTCGTAGAAGGGCACGTGCGGGTCTGCCGGACGCCCCAGCACGGCGGCCGTCTCCTGCCGCACCACCCGCGTCATCTCCTGCTCCCTCGCCGCTCGCGTCACTTCGTCGACGTCGGCGCGCGGGGCGGCTTCCTCGGTGAACCTGCCGCCGATCAGCCGGTCCCGGAGTTCGGTACGGCGCACCTTGCCCGCGGGAGTCCTCGGGAAATCCTGGTGCGGGACGGGCAGGACGTGTGCGGCGGTCAGGCGGAGTCGGGCGTACAGGGCGGCCCTCACTTCCCGCGCGATGCGCGCGTCGTCGTCCGCGCCGCGGCTCACGAAGAACACGGCCAGTCCCTCGGTGCCGCTGTCGGAATCCGGTATGCCGCAGGCGGCCACCTCCCCCTGTCGGACGCCGACGACGGCAGTGGCGGCCTCCTCCACCTCGTGGCAGTAGACGTTCAGCCCGTTGAGAATGATCACGTCTTTGCGTCGGCCGGTGATCACGACCTGGCCGCTGTCGAGGAAGGCCAGATCACCGGTGTCCAGCCAGTCCCTCTCGGTGGGGAAGGCGGCGGCGTCCGCCTCCGGGTTGTTCACGTAGCCGGGGGTGAGGCGGGCGGGCGAGTGCACCTGGAGCCGGCCGATCTTGCCATCGGCCGCGAGTTCTCCCCGGTCGTCCACGATGCGCAGGGTCACTCCGTGCGCCGGCGCTCCGGCCGCGACGAAGGTGACGCACTCGTCTTCCGGTGTCCGCTCGTCGGCGCGGGTGAGGTCACCGCTCAAGCTGCTCTTGAGCAGGCGGTGCACGGTGCCCGGCCGGTCGAGCCGGCCGTATGTGACCGCCGTGACCGTCTCGGCCATGCCCCAAACGGGAACGATGTGCCCCTCCTCGATCCCGTACGGGCCGGTCGCGTCGAGAAAGCGGCGCAGCACCGGCAGCACGATCTGTTCGCCCCCGCACAGCAGGGACTTGACGCCGCTGAGGTCCCAGGAACGGCCCGACCGCTCGGCGAGAGCGTCCACGACGAGCCGGTAGGCGAAGGTCGGCGCCCAACTGTGCTGGGCCCGGTGCTCGTCGAGGAGGTCGAGCCAGCGCAGGGGATCGGCCAGAACCAGCTCGGTCGGTGCGTGCACGTTGGTGCATCCGGCGAAGACCGCGAGCAGGTGATACAGCAGGAACGCGCCGCTGTGGTCGACCGGCAGCCAGTTCACCATGGTGTCGTCCGGGCGCACGTCCAGGATCCGCCGGGTGCTCGCGGCGAAGTCCGCCAGACCGGCGTGCGTCAGCCGGGCGGCTTTCGGGACGCCCGTGCTGCCGGAGGACAGCATCAGCAGCGCGGTGTCGGATCCGGCCGGCTCGGCGTGGCCGTCCGCGGGCGTGGCGGCCACGCAGTCCTGTGCGACCACGACCCGCAGCTCGGGCACGGTCCCCGTCAGCGCCTTGGCACCGGCCGCGTCGCTGAGTACCAGCGGCCGGTCCAGCAACGCGCAGGCGTGGCGCAGGCGTTCCAGCGCCGGGGAGCCCGGGGCGGGGTGCTCCGCGACGGCCACGGGCCGGGCGCCACCGAGGACACAGGCCCAGAAGGAGGGGAAGAACTCGTCCAGCGGCAGCCCGCACAGCACCACCGTGTCGCCGGTGCGCAGCCCGTGCTCCCGCAGCCCCGTAAGCAGCCGCCGAGCCTGTGACAACAGCTCGGGATACGACCGAGAGACCGTGGATCCGTCCGGGTTCACCGTGATGACGGCGGCTCCGGAGGCGGAGTCCGCGGCCCGCAGCAGCGCCTGCACCGCGTCACGCGGATCGTCATCGGTGTACTCCGGCTCAGGACCCCTGCAGAGGGCCTGCCCCCGTACGAGTTCCATGCGTGTCCCCTCTCTCGTTTTCCCTGGTGGATGACCGCGCGCCCGTGTCGCCGCGGACTGTGGTGAACAGCAACAGCAGCACTGCCCCGCACATGGCGGCACCGTGGAAGGCGGCCACGACGGCCAGGGCGGGCAGTGCCTCGAGAGCCGCCGCGGCAGCCACCGTGCCCAGCGCGAAACCTGTCGTCTCCGCTGTGGCGGACAGGCCGAACAGTCGGCCCCGCTGCCGGTCGGGAGCCTCCTGCAGGCGTGAGATGTAGACGATCTCGGTGCAGCCGTCCGCGAAGCCCGCCGCCAAGGCCGCCGCCATCAGCGCCGCGGCGGGCAGTCCCGCGAACGCCGTCACGAAGCAGAGCGACATCACGCAGGTGCCGGCCGCGAACAGGTGCTCGCCCCGCACCGCCTTTCCCCGCCTGCGTTTGAGCACCTGATGGGCGAGGAGGGTGCCTACAGCCCACGCCACCCAGAACCGGGTCATGAACACCGCCGGATCGGACGGCGCGCTCGCGTGCGCGACCACGGGCAGGGCAACGTTGTGCGACGAGGACGCCAGGGCGTCGACGCCCCGGAGCATGATCATGCCGAGCACGAGACCGGAGACGCCCGCAACCCGGGGCCGCAGGCGCGCGCCGCGTGGCGGACGAGGCGGATGCACGTCGCTCCCGCGGCCGTCGGATCGCGCATGTGCGTCGCCTTGTACGTCGCTCACCGCGTCGTCCGTGTGCGGCCGCAGCACCAACACCGCCACGGCGGACGCCACGAAGCTCGCGGCATTGACGGCGAACGCGGCGGCATGGCCACCGAAACCGATGATCGGCGCCGCCGAGGCGAAGCCGAGCACCGTGGCGAAGGACCGTGCCGTGACAAGCACCCCGTTCGCCCGGCCTCGGTCCTCCTGACCCACCATGACCGGAACCGCGCTGCGCAGGGCGACGGTGAAGAACGTGTTCCCCGCGCCCAGAACCACAACGGCGCCGAGGAGCAGCCACAGCGGCGTACGTGCGGCACAGAGCGCCAGCACGGTCATGGCGGCGGCTTGGGCGACATCCGTGCCGACCATCACGGTCCGGCGCGTGACCCTGGTCGACAGCGCCCCGGCGGTGAGACCGGCCACGACACCGGACAACAGCCGTAACGCCATCACCACGCCCACACCGAAGGCGGTACCGGTGACCTCGTACGAGAACAGGCTCAGGGCGATCAGGTTGAGATAGTTGCCGTAGGCGGACACGGCGTGTGCTGCCACAAGGGCACGAAACCGCCGGTCCACTCCCCCCACTGTGCTCCTCACCGATCAGTCGAAGACACTTCACTAGGTAGTGAGCTCAGGCACCATCCCCGTCAGCTCCGGCCCAAGGCTGCTGCTCGTCCCGGTGCCCTCCCCGTTCCGTCCGAGCATCATCTGGCACGAGGCCGTCCGTGGGCCTCCGCCTGCCGCTTACTCCTGCCGCGACAAAAGGCAGCGTTCTCGCTACTGCCCCGCGCGCTCATGGGCTGCCGGATGCCGGCCTGGGAACGCGGTGGTGGAGATGGCGGAGCTGTGGCGCGCGCCGTGGCCGCCCAGCCCGCCCAGCCCGCCCAGCCGGCCCAGCCGTCCAGTCGACCAACCGACCATCTGGCGGGAGGCAATGAGGACACAGCACCGGCTGCAGGCAGGTGATGGGGCGTCAAAGGCCGTTGTCAGTGCCTCGCCATAGAGTGAAGACATCACTCGGGGAGCCTCGGAGGGGGAGTTCAAACGTGTCCGCAAACAGGATCCAGCACAAGGTGAATCACGTCGCGCTGGTCGTGGACTGTTCGGGGTCGATGCGTCCGCACCAGAGTCAACTCATCCGGGTCGTGGACGAGTTCGTGGCGGGTTTGAAGGCCGAGTCGGACAGCCTCGGCCACGAGACCCGGATCAGTCTCTACTCCTTCGACCACAGGGTGGAGAACCTGGTCTGGGACATGGACGTGAAGCATCTGCCGTCCATGCGGGGGCTGTACCAGGTCAACAATGGGGCTACGGCCCTGATCGAGGCCTCACTGAAGTCCCTGGACGACCTGGGCCACATTTGGGAGGAGTACGGCGAGCACAGCTTCCTCCAGATCGTCGTGACGGACGGCGAGGAGAACGCCTCCGGCGGTGACAGGCGGCACGACGGCGACATGGCCATCCTCGGCCCCTGGCTCGACAGGATCACGGCGAAGATGAGCGGGCTTCCGGGCCACTGGACATCAGCGATCCTCGTCCCGAACTCCCTGGCCAAGCGGACCGCCCAGAACTACGGCTTCCCGGCGGGGAACATCGCCATCTGGGATGCGGACTCGCAGAAGGGCGTCGAGGAGGCGATCGGCACCGTGCGCGCTGCCGCCACCAGCTTCCTCCGCGGGCGAGAGCAGGGGGTACGCGGCACGAAGAACCTGTTCGCCGTCGGTCAGGACATATCGGTTGACGAGGTGCGGGCGAACCTCGAACCGATTCCGGCGGACAAGTACCGGCTGCTGAAGGTCGACAAGGAGGTCGAGATACGCCCCTTCGTCAATTCGCATCCGGGCGTGACGTACGAACGTGGCGCGTGTTACTACCAGTTGGGCGCGCGGGCTCAGGTGCAGCTGAACAAGGAAGTCATCGTGGTCGAGAAGGACACCGACCGCGCCTATACGGGCGACGCGGCGCGCAGCCTCTTGTTCGGCACCGATGTCCAGGGGACCGTCTCCGTGAAGGCGGGGAACAACCCCAAGTTGGAGGTGTACGTGCAAAGTCGTTCGGTGAACAGGAAGCTCAAGCCGAAGACACGTCTGCTCATCATGCTCTGAGATCAGCGAGCGGGGAGCGGGGTGGGCCGGGGGCGGTCTGCCCCCCTTGCCCGACACCTCCGTGAGCAACAGATGTCGCCCCGTGCGATCACCGGCGGCACGGGGTGGCATGGGGCTGGGCGAGGCGGCGCGAACGCCGGGGCTGACGGCGCGTGCCGCGTCATCGGCCGCCTTGACCCGTGGCTCCCGCTCCAGGCCCGTCAGTTGCTGGTGCGGGGACACGTGTGGTGGTCGTGGACATCGCGCGGGTGCCGACCGTCGCCGCACCGGCGATCGGACCGTCGTCCGGTCGGCAGCGGAGCGGGCAGACTGTGTGGGGTGAACGACTATCGCCCGGTGGACCGGGAACCTGCTCCGCAATGGTACGGACGTCTGCGCGTGCAGACTTCCGATCTCGGGCCGGCGCGCTGGCTCACCGAGGGTGCCCAGGGGTTTGCCGGTTTCGGGACGGTGGCGGGGGTTGCCGCACCGGGGTTCGCCGCCTACGCGCGGGTTTTGCATCCGGCTTCCCTGAGGGAGAGGCCGGTGCGGTGGGCGGCGGTGGCTGCGGCGTATGGGCGTGAGGTGACACCCGGCACCAACTGGCATGAGCTGATCGGGATGGACCGCGACTATCTCAACGCCTGCGCGTACGGTGTGCCTGGTGTGTGGGACGAGCATCCGTCGCAGGGCCCGACTCCGCCCGCTGTCGCCCAGGCCCTGATTCCCCTCCTGGCCCGGCACACCCGCACCCGGGAGCGCTGCTGGTTCGGTTTGTGGAACGGCTACGGGCGATGGGACTTCGACCACGTGCCTTCCTTCGAGACTCCCGGCCGCGACGAAGTGCTGCTCGAAGGGGCGCTGGCCGATGCCCTCTCGCCCGTGTCTTTGGACGAGTACGCCGAGCTGCCCGACCTGTGGTGGCCGCAGGACCGTGCCTGGTGCGTGGGCGGTGACGTGGACTTGGTGAGCACCTACGTCGGCGGATCCCCGGAACTGATCGCGGAACTGCTGGCTGCTGCGGAGCTGGAGGCGCATCTGGTGGCGCCCGGCGACAGAGTGGACTGAGTCCACCGTGGACGACTGAGAGCCCGCTGGCCAAGCGCTGTGTGCGGGATTGTTTTCCACGATTCCCTCGCATGGAGTCCTCTAGTTTGCCCGCACTGGATGCTTGCTCATGATCGAGACCCGGTTGAACGCGTTGATGGTGATCGCCACCCAGATCGCAGCGGAGATCTGGTCATCGGTGAGCACGTGCCGGGCGGCCTCGTAGGCGGATTCCTGTGCGACGGCATCGGTGGGATCGGTCGTGGCCTCGGCCAGACCGAGGGCCGCACGTTCCGTGGGGGAGTACACCTCGGTGTCCCGCCACGCGGCCAGCACTCCGAGCCGCTGCGCCGACTCACCCCCGCGCAGGGCCGCCTTGGTGTGGGTGTCGAGGCAGTAGGCGCAGCCGTTGATCTGCGACACGCGGAGGTTGATCAGCTCCACGACGGTGCGGTCGAGCCCGGCCTCGGCGGCGACCGCGCGTACCGCTTCCGAGGTCTGCACCAGGGCGTGGAAGGCCTTGGGACTCTGTTTGTCGATGAAGATCCGCATGTCTCCCGCTCGTTGTCTGTTTGCCGTGGCCTTCACTCTATGATCATGACATGATAGTTGATGCAACAACCAAATTCCATGGGAGGTGGTCTCGGTGAGCACCGTGGAAGCCGAGTCGGCGGTGTCTCCGGTGCGGACGTTCACACCGCTGCTCGGCGCCGAGATCATCCTCGAACCGGGTATGACGCTCACCCTCTGCGTGGACACCGACTTCGAGCACGGCGTCCTCGTGGACAGCGGGGACGTCCGTGTGGCCGACACCCTGCTGCACCGGGCGGAGCTGGGCTATCTCCCCCCGGGTGCCGACACGTTGACGCTGACGAACGAGTCGGACGGTCCGGCGCGGACGATTCTGCTCGGCGGCACCCCGTTCGAGGAGGAGATCGTCATGTGGTGGAACTTCATCGGCCGCACCCACGAGGACATCGTCACGGCCCGCGAGGACTGGGAGGCGTCCTCCGACCGCTTCGGCACGATCGAGGGATTTCCCGGGGGCCGGCTTCCCGCGCCCACCCTGCCCAACGCCACCATCAGGCCGCGCCGCAACCCACCCCGTCGCTGACCTCCGTCAGAACCTCTTGCTGGAGCAGCTTGTTGACTTACGGCAGGCAGTACCGCCACAGCCTTCGCGCCGACCGGTTAATCCCCGGCGGCGTGTGCGGCCAGGCTGCCGCCGACGCAGACGCCGGCGACGGCGTGACCCGGTGGCGCGGTGAGCGCGAGCAGGCGGTCAGGTTCCCTGGTCGGTGGCGTCAGTGGCCGCAACAGGCGTGTGACGTAAGGGCGGTCGTCGTGGCCGGGGCCGCCGCCGTCGTCGTACCGGTGGCTGCCTCCTGGTCCGCGGCGATGCGGCCCCGCAGCATGTTCTCCATGACCTTCATGAAGCGCTGGGCCCCCGAAGTTCCCAGGAGGAACGGGTTCTTGGCGCCGTCGGACGCGCTGCGCAGCTGGTCCATGCGCTCCAGGCCGTAGTCGGCGAACGCGTGGTTGCTCACTTCGGCGTCGACCCCGGCCCGCCGCATCCGGGAGGCGAAGGTGAGGATCGAGGAGAGGTAGGTCTCCTTGGCCGCCGTGGCCGCGGGCGGGTTGGTGCCGCCCCACAGCATCGCGGCGTGTTCGCGGCCCTGCCACCGTGCGGGGTAGATCGGCGAGACCGATCCTGGCGTGTGACCCGGCGTGTGGTGCAGGGTCACCGTGGTGTCGCCCAGGGTCAGTTTCTGGCCGTCGGTGATGTCCAGATCGCGAGTGGGCGCGTTGGCCGGTGCGGTGGTGGCGAGCAGCTCCCAGTCGGCCGGGGCCATCATGACGCGGGTTCCGAACTGGTCGGCGAGATGCCGCGCGCCGCCGAAGTGGTCACCGTGGGCGTGGGTGACCACGACGTACTTGATCGTCGACGGGTCGGCGCCGAGTGAGGTCAGCCCCGGGACGATGTACTGCTCGACCTCGTCCGGTGAGTTGAGGGCGTCGATGAGGATGATGCCGCGCGACGTGAAAATCGCCGTCGCCGAGACGAAGCCGACGCTCACCACCGCCACGTTGTCGAATATCCGCAAGGGCGCGACGGCGGGCGGGCGCGGAGGGGTGTAACCGGCGGTGAGCGCGCCGACGATGCTCTTCAGGACCGGATCGTCGCCGGCCAGTTCTGCGGCTCGGTCGAAGTAGTACTGCGCGGTCCTGTCCGGGGCGGCCGATGCCTCGGCGCCCTGTTGCGTGAGCAGGGAGGCAGCGCCGGCGGTGACAGCCGTGGCGGCGCCGAGCTGCCAGAAGCGGCGACGGGAGAGTGCCATATGTACGACTCCTTTGTGTGGGGGGTTCCTCGTGGGGGTGGGGATCGGAAAGCCTCGTGCTCTGGCCGTCAGCGCCGCGTTCCTGTCCTGCTCGCTGCCCTCGGCCTCGCTGAGCGGGACGTCCCTGCGGTCGCGGAGGACGAAGGTGACCGCGAGTCCGACCATGGTGACCGCCGCCAGGTAGACGGCGACGGAGTACACGGTGTGGGTGCTGGACTCGAGTGCTTCGGCGATCATGGGGGCGAACGCGCCGCCGAGGACGGCCCCAATGGCGTACGACAGGGCCGCACCGCTGTAGCGGACGGCGGCGGGGAACAGCTCCGTGAAGAGGGCGGCCTGGGGTCCGTAGGTGAGTCCGAGACCGACGCTGTAGAGCAGGAGCGCCACGACGACCAGTGCGATGTTCGCCGTGTTGAGCAGGGCGAAGAACGGGAAGATCCAGGCGAGTTGGATGAAGAAGCCGATGCGGTAGACGCGCAGGCGGCCGATCCGGTCCGACAGCACGCCCCCGGCCATGGTGCTGGCCAGCCAGCCCACGGCGGCGGCCACCACGCCGATCAGGATCTGGGTGGGATCCATGTCCAGGTGGTTGACGGCGTAGCTCTGGACGTAGCCGCCGGTGGTCATGTAGCCGACGGCGTTGTTGGCGGCGAAGAGCAGGGCTCCGGCGACGACGAGCGGCCAGTGGTGCCGCAGCAGTGCGGCGATCGGGGTGCGCGAGCGGTTGCCGGACTGCTTCAGCTCCTCGTAGACGGGGCTCTCCTCGACTTTGCGGCGGATGACGAACCCGGCGGCGATGAGGACGACACTGAGCAGGAAGGGGATGCGCCAGCCCCAGGAGAGGAACTGCTCGTCCGTGGTGAGGCCGGTGACGGCGGCGAGGGCTCCGTTGGCAAGGAGCAGGCCCAGCGGCGCGCCGAGTTGGGGGTAGGCCCCGAACCGGCCACGCCGTCCGGTCGGCGCGTGTTCGACGGAGATCAGCGCGGCTCCGCCCCACTAGCCACCGGCGGACAGCCCTTGCAGGATCCGCAGGAGGACCAGGATCGCCGGGGCACTCGCCCCGATGGCGTTGGACGACGGTACGAGGCCGATCAGCGTCGTGGAGACGCCCATGAGCAGCAGGGTGGCGATGAGCATCGCGCGGCGCCCGAGCCGGTCCCCGAGGTGCCCGGCGAGGGCGGCTCCGACCGGGCGGAAGAAGAAGCTGATCCCGATGGTCGCGAAGGAGATCACCAGGGAGTCCTCGCCCAGCCCGTCGAAGAACTGGCTGTTGAAGACCAGGCCGGTGCACAGGGCGTAGATGAAGAAGTCGTACCACTCGATGGTGGTGCCTGCCATGGCGGCGAGCGCGACCGTGCGGTGCTTGCTGCCGGATGTCGGGGAGGGGCGGGACTGGGACATGGGGAGTCCGATCGTCGTCGGGTCGTCGTTGACCCGGGGGAGAACGAAGACTGGTGTCAGACCGCGTAGTGGGGTGCGATGCGGTCGATCCTGCGGCGCAGCGCGTCGAACAGTGTCCGGCCCGCTGCGGTGCGGTCGCCCAGCTGGAAGGACTCCCTCGTCGAGAGCGCCGCCGCCTCCTGGCTCACCGGCATCAGCGGTTGTCCGGACGACTGGGCGGCGAGCTGGATCTCGCAGGCCCGTTGCAGCGTCCACAGGGCGGCGAACGCGGCGGGCAGGGTCGGCCCGAGCGCCAGCAGGCCGTGGTTGCGCAGGATCATGAGAGTGCGGTCGCCGAGGTCGGCCACCAGCCGTGGCTTCTCCTCGGGGGCGACGGTGATGCCCTCGAAGTCGTGGTAGGCGACCATGTCGTGCAGCTGGGCGGAGTAGAAGTTGTCCGGGTCCAGTCCGTCGCGCAGGCAGGCGACTCCGGTGCCCGCGGTGGTGTGGGTGTGCATGATGCAGTGCGCGTCGGGCCGGTTGGCGTGGATCACCGAGTGGATCAGCAGGCCGGCTTCGTTCACCGGCCAGTCCGAGTCCGACAGGATGTTCCCGTCGAGGTCGATCTTCACCAGATTCGAGGCGGTGACCTCGTCGTACGTCAGGCCGAACGGGTTGATCAGCAGGTGCCCGTCCTCGCCGGGTACCCGTACGGTGATGTGGTTGAAGATCATCTCGACCCATCCGAGGTGATCGAAGATCCGGTAGCACGCGGCCAGTTCGAGCCGAGCCCGCCATTCCGCGTCGCTCATGTGCGCCGGCTTCGCCGTACTCGTCGGGGTGTCAAGAACCGTCACTGCCTTGCTCCTTGAGTGCTCCATCGGGCATCGCCGTACGGGGTGGGCGCCCGCCGGTGTTTCAGGAGCATGGGTGCAGGGCGACTCCGGGCCAATGTCGAGGTTGACATCGAATGGGCGGGATCGATGTGTGATTCGCCAGCATGGCTGCTCAAGGAGACGCACAGCCGGTCGACAGGGAGCCGATCACTCGTTCCGCACCGCGAACGGCTCGTCGAGAGAGGTCAGTTCGAGCGTCAGCACAAGACGGCGCGTGGGGTCGGCGAGCGACACCCCGAAGAGCTGCTCGGCCCGGCGCAGCCGCAGTCGCAGCGTGTTCTGGTGGATGTGCAGGTCGGCACTGGCCGCGGCGACATCGCCGAAGTGCCGCAGATACGTCAGCAGCGTGGCGCAGTAGTCGGTGCCCTGCTCGGTGTCGTGCGCCCGCAGGCGTTCCGCGAGGCCGGTCCGCAGGTCCGCGTCGCCCCGGACGGCCTCGAGAAGCCGCCGCAGCACCAGCTCCGGCCGCAGGTCGTCCGTGCGGTGGGCGCCGGGGACCGCGCGGCGCTCCTGGAGATGGTCGAGTGCGGTGTCGACATCGCGGCGGGCCGCGAGCAGCGCGGACGCCGTGGTGACGACCGGCGAGCGGACCGCGGTGAACGACCGGTGCAGACTGTGTCCGGCCCGGTCCAGGAGGTGCTCCAGCAGGACGTCGGCGGACACGGAGCCGGGGCCGGCCGCAGGCAGCAGCACATAGAGGCGCTCGCCGAGCAGCGCCGCCGCCGGCTCGTGCCCGAGCGAGCGGCCGTCCAGGACGGCCAGGTCCAGCATCCGGGTCAGGGCGGCGCGGCGCCGTGCTTCACCGCCCGGGTCGGCGGGCCGGCCGCCCTCCGGCTCCTGTGCGACCTCGGCCAGCCCGACGAGTACGGCAGGCAGGCGAACGGCGTCGTCCCGCTGCCGCCCCTCCAAGGCCCGCCCTTCCCATGCCTGCCCTTCCAATACCGCGCGCAGGGCGCGGTCGTGACGTTCCTGCTCCGCGTCGAGCTGGCGGCGCAACGCCAGCATGTGCAACGCCGCCACCCGGGCCGCCTCCTGCAGCGTGGCCCCGCAGTCGGTGACTGCCGCCTCGTCGGGGAAGGCGACCCACAGCGAACCGAGCACCTCCGCGCCCGCCCTGACGACCACGGCCATGCGCGGCAGATCCCCGGGCCGGTGCCGGGGTACGACCGTGTCGCTGACCCACACCTCCCGGTCCAGGTGGTCGGCGAGCGCGTCCTCGGGAACGCGCCGGCCCAGGATCCCGCGCCGCCGGGTCTCGTCGATGGGCTGGTCGGGCAGGTTGGAGTAGGCGACCATGACCTGCTGCGTATCCATGATCGCAACAGCGCCTCCGACGATTCCCGCCACCGCGTTGGCCAGGGAGAACAGGTCACCGCCCGCCAGCCCGCCGCCGGGTTCGCTGTCCGCCGCGCGTGCGGCCAGCATGGTCGTCACCAGCCGCTGGACGCGGGTCCACGGCACCTCGGGGTTGACGGCCAGGACCGGGACCCCGCTCTCGCGGACCTGCGCCACCAGGTCCGGTGGCGGGGGAGTGGCGCACTTGACCGCGAGGGCGGCCGAGCTGCGCGCTGCCGTACCCAGGGCGGCGGCCACCGCCCTGCGGTTGGCGACGTCCAGGCCGACACCGAGCAGGAGCTGCCCGGGCGGGGCGGAACGGATGGCCTCCGGGCCGTCCAACAGCTCTACCCCGCTGACGCGCGGTTCGTCGCCAGCCCCTTCGGCCAGCACACTGATCACGCCGTCCTGCAGGGCTTCCGTCAGGTGCGCGAGGAGCATCGCGGTCATGTGGCGCCTTCCGTCACGAGGGTACGCGGGATGTCGAGGGCTGCGCGGCATGTCGATGTCTACAGTGCCCGGTGCGCCTGAGTGTAGGTGCCGACATTGCCGCGGGCCGCGGCCACGGCGCATGCTCGCTGCCGACGGTCACACGGGCCGACGGCCACAGCGGCACCCGCCACCCGCGCAGGCCTCGGCCTCGGGCCTACGGACACATCCGCCGGACACATCCCCGGCTCTTCAGAAGGAGGCGCGACGGCCATGGGACAGCGCATCACCATCGTGGGACCGGGCGCCGTCGGCGCCACCCTCGCCGGGGCCTTCGCCGCGTCCGGTGCCGAGGTCTCCCTGCTCGGCAGGAAAGGCCCTCACCTCGACGCGATCGCCGCGCGGGGTCTCGCTCTGCGCAGCTCGCAGACGGGAGCGGAGGTCCGCCACCGGTTCCCCACGGCACACGACACCACCGGGCTTCCCGTTCCCGACCTGGCCGTCGTCTGCGTCAAGAGCGGGCACCTCCCCTCGGCGGCCCGGAGCATCCGCTCGTGGATCGACCGCGGAGTCGAGGTGCTCGTCGTGGCCAACGGAGTGCCCTGGTGGCTGCCGTCCACCGTCAAGAGCACCGGGGGCGAGCCCGTCCTGCGATCGGTCGACCCGGAAGGGGAGTTGTTGCGCCTGCTGCCCGCGGAGCGGGTGATGTCCGGCGTGGCGCACTTCAGCAGTGCGGTGGACGGGCCGGGCCGGGTGACACACGTCAGCGGCGTCGGGCTGATCATCGGAGAGCCGACCGGTGGCATCTCCGACCGCGTCACATGGTGTGCCACAAGCCTGTCCGCGGGCCCTCTCAGCCCGGAACCCGACGCCGACATCCGCCGGGCCGTCTGGGAGAAGCTCCTGGGCAACGTCAACCTCAACCCCGTCAGCGCGCTGACCGGCGCCACCGTCCTGGCCATCCTCGACGACCCGGCCGTACGGCGGCTCTGCGCGGCCATGTTCGAGGAGACGGCGGCCGTCGGCGCCGCGCTGGGCATCGAGACGTCCATGACCGCCGACGAGCGGCTCGCCATCGCCCGCCGACTCGGCGCGTTCCGCACGTCCATGCTGCAGGACGCGGACCGGGGCAGGCCCCTGGAGCTCGACGCCATCGTCGGCGCGGTCCGTGAACTGGCGCGCCGCACCGGCGTCCCGTCCCCCTCGCTCGACGCGGTGCACGCACTGCTCGCCCTCCGCGAACGCGTCCGCCACGGCGGCGAGACGCCCACCAGGTGAAGGAGCCCCGGTGCCACACCCCTTGGGGACCACCCCATCGAAAATCATCGCCGTCCACCTCAACTTCCGCAGCCGGGCCAAGGAGCGCGGACGGACCCCCGCCCACCCGTCGTACTTCCTCAAACCACCGTCCTCGCTGGCCGGCACCCAGGACACGATCGTCCGGCCGCGCGGCTGCGAACTCCTCGGGTTCGAGGGCGAGATCGCCCTCGTCATCGGTTCGCGGGCCAGTCGGGTCCGCCCGGAGGACGGCTGGCGGCACGTGCGGTGGGTGACGGCCGCCAACGACGCGGGCGTGTGCGACCTGCGTCACGCCGACCGGGGCTCCAACCTCCGTTCCAAGGGAGCCGACGGCTTCACCCCACTCGGGCCCCGGCTGCTGGACGCCGCCGAACTCGACCCCGGCGCGCTGCGGTTGCGGACCTGGGTGAACGGCGAGCTGGTCCAGGACGACATGACCGACACCTTGCTCTTCCCGTTCGGCCGACTGATCGCGGACCTGTCGCGGCTGGTCACCCTGGAGGCGGGGGACGTGATCCTCACCGGCACCCCCGCCGGGGCCTCGGTGGTCGCACTCGGGGGCGTGGTCGAAGTGGAGGTCGGCGACGGCCGGTTGAGTACCGGAGTGCTGCGCAACCCGGTCGCCGACGCCGAGCACGACCTGGAGCCGTGGGGTGCGCAGCCCAGAACGGACCGCGCCGAACAGGAGGCCGCGTACGGGGCCGCGTACGTACCCCGCCCCCTGCTCGACCAGCGCCTCGCCGATGGTCTGCGCTCGTCGGCCGTGGCGACGATCAGCGCACAGTTGCGCAGGCGCGGTCTGCCGCACATGTCCATCGACGGCGTTCACCCGGCGACCGCCGGCACCCGCATGGTGGGCGTCGCCCACACCCTGCGCTATCTGCCCCTGCGCGAGGACCTGTTCGAGAAGTACGGCACCGGCATGAACGCCCAGAAACGGGCGATCGAGGAGCTGCGGCCGGGACACGTGCTGGTGATGGACGCCCGGCGCGACACCAGCGCCGGCACCCTCGGCGACATCCTCGCCCTGCGCGCCCAGCAGCGCGGCGCGGCCGGGGTCGTCACCGACGGAGGGCTGCGGGACAGCGCGGCCGTCACCGATCTCGGGCTGCCGGTGTTCCACGGCGGAGCCCACCCGTCGGTGCTCGGCCGCCGCCACGTCCCCTGGGACACGGGGGTGCCCATCGCCTGTGGCGGGGCGCTCGTCCAGCCTGGCGACCTGATCGTCGGCGACGACGACGGGGTGGTCGTCGTACCGCCCGACCTGGCGGGCGAGCTGATCGCCGACTGCCAGGAACAGGAGCGGCAGGAGCGGTTCATCACCGAACAGGTGCGGGCCGGGGCGAGTATCGACGGCCTGTACCCGCTGGGGCCGGCCTGGCGTGAGCAGTACCGCACTTGGTGCGCCGAGAACACCTCCGAGAACACCGGCATGGACACCGCCACGAACACCGCCATGAACGACGTCGAAGGAGAGCAGGCGTGAAGTTCCGCAGCGACCCGTCCACCATCCGCGGGTCCATCGCCCCCGTCATCACGCCGTTCACCGCGGACGGCGCCGTCGACCACGACAGCCTGCGGGAGCTGATTCACTTCCAGCTCGACTCGGGCTCGCACGGCATCTCGCTCGGCGGCTCCACCGGGGAGCCCAGCGCGCAGAGCGTGGCCGAGCGGATCGCGGGGATGCGTACGGCGGTCGAGGAGATCGGCGACCGGGTGCCGTTCCTGCCCGGCACCGGCTCCCACAAGCTCGACGAGACCCTCGAAATGACCGCTGCCGCACGGGAGTTGGGCGCCGACGCGGCGCTGGTCATCACGCCGTACTACGCCCGTCCCACCCAGGAGGCGCTGTACACCTGGTACGCGACGGTGGCCCGGGAGTTCCCCGACCTGCCGATCGTCGCCTACAACGTGCCCTCGCGCACGGCCGTGGACATCGCGCCGGAGACGGTCAGGCGGCTCTTCTCCGATTTCGACAACTTCGTCGGGGTGAAGGAGACGACGAAGGACTTCGAGCACTTCTCGCGGGTGCTGCACGCCTGCGGACGGTCACTGCTGGTGTGGTCGGGGATCGAGCTGCTGTGCCTGCCGCTGCTGGCCCTCGGCGGAGCCGGATTCGTCTCCGCGGTCGCCAATCTGGCGCCGACCGCGGTGGCGCGGATGTACGAGCTGTGGGAGGCGGGCGACTTCGAGGCCGCCCGCGACCTGCACTACCGCCTCCACCCGCTGGTGGACCTGCTGTTCGTCGAGACCAACCCGGCCCCCGCCAAGTGGGTGCTCGCCCAGCAGGGCCGTATCTCCTCGCCGTACGTCCGCCCGCCGCTGACCGGTCCGACCGACACGGGCCTGACGAGGATCCGCGCGCTGCTCGCCGAGGGCGGCGACCTCACCCAGCAGATCGGAGCCGGAAGGTGAACGTACAGAACACGGCTGTACAAAGCACGGCCGTACAAAGCACGGCCGTACAGAACACGCCCCTGCAGACCGTGACCGTGGAGAACATGACCGTGGAAAACCGGCCGTCCGTCATTCGGCACTGGATCGGCGGAGAACTCCTCGACAGCGCCGACGGCCGGACGTTCCCGGTGGCCGATCCGGTGTCCAACTCGCCGTACGCGCAGGCCGCGCGCGGCTCGGCGGCGGACGTGGACCTGGCCGTGGTCGCCGCTCAAGCCGCCTTCCCGTCCTGGTCGGCGCTCGGCAACCGGGCACGGGCGAACGTCCTGAACCGGATCGCGGACGCGGTCGAGGCCCGCCACGAACAGCTTGCGGCCTTCGAGACGTACGACACCGGGCTCCCCATCACCCAGGCACGCGGCCAGGCCCGCCGGGCGGCGGAGAACTTCCGCTACTTCGCGGACGTCGTCGTCGCCCTCGGCGAGGAGGCGTTCCGGCAGGGGGACGACCAGTTCAGCTACGTCGTCCGTGCCCCCGTCGGAGTGGCGGGGCTGATCACGCCGTGGAACACCCCGTTCATGCTGGAGAGCTGGAAGCTGGCACCGGCGCTGGCGTCCGGCTGCACGCTGATCCTGAAGCCGGCCGAGTGGACCCCGCTGTCCGCGTCGCTGTGGCCGGAGATCTTCGACGAGGCAGGCGTGCCCGCCGGGGTGGTGAACATCGTCCACGGCATCGGCGAGGAGGCCGGCCAGGCCCTGGTCGATCACCCGGACGTGCCGCTGATCTCCTTCACCGGCTCCTCCGAGACGGGCCGGCACATCATCCGGTCCTCCGCCCAGCACCTCAAGACGGTGTCGATGGAGCTGGGCGGCAAGTCTCCCGCCGTCGTCTTCGCCGACGCCGACCTCGAGGCCGCCCTGGACTCGGTCGTCTTCGGGGTGTTCTCGCTCAACGGCGAGCGCTGCACGGCCGGTTCCCGGCTGCTCGTGGAGCGGCCGCTGTACGAGGAGTTCACCCGCCGTCTCGCCGAGCGGGCCGCCAACGTCCGCGTAGGACTGCCGTCGGACCCGGCCACCGAGGTGGGAGCGCTCGTCCACCCGGAGCACTACGCACGCGTGCTGAACTACGTCGAGATCGGCAGGGAGGAAGCCCGGCTGGTCGCGGGTGGCGGCCGCCCGGATCACCTGGCCGAGGGCAACTACCTTCAGCCCACCGTCTTCGCCGACGTCGAGCGCGACGCCCGTATCTTCCAGGAGGAGATCTTCGGACCTGTGGTCGCCGTCGCACCCTTCGACGACGAGGCCGAGGCGATCGAGCTGGCCAACGCCACCCAGTTCGGCCTGGCCGCCTACGTCTGGACCTCGGACCTCAAGCGCGGCCACCGCATCGCGCACGCCGTCGAATCCGGCATGGTCTGGATCAACTCCCACAACGTCCGCGACCTGCGCACACCCTTCGGCGGAGTCAAGGCGTCCGGGGTCGGCCGCGAGGGCGGCGCCCACAGCATCGACTTCTACACCGAATCGAAGATCGTCCACGTCGCCCTCGACGAGGTGCACACCCCCCGCTTCGGAGCCGTCTCATGAACGCACCGGACGTCGTCCGTTCCGCCTACGCCCAGCTCGCCGTCACCGACCTCGCCGCGGCCCGCTGGTTCTGGGTCGACATGCTCGGCTTCCACATCCAGTACGAGGACACCGACACCCTCTGTCTGCGCGGCACCGACGAGCTCACCCATCACTCCCTGGTCCTGCGCCGAGGCGACCTCGCCGCCCTGGACCACATCGCCTACCGCGTACGCACTCCCGAGGACGTCGACAAGGCGGAGAAGTTCTTCACCGAGCTCGGCCGCCCGGTCCGGCGCATAGGCAAGGGTCAGGGCACCCCGGGCATCGGCGACGCGGTACGGGTGGTGGACCCCCTGGGCTTCCCCGTCGAGTTCTTCCACGAGATCGAGCGCGCCGAGCGCCTCATCCAGCGCTACGACCTCCGCCACGGCGCCGAGATCGCCCGCCTGGACCACTTCAACATCTGCACCCCCGACATCCCCGCCGCCTACGCCCATTACCAGTCGCTCGGCTTCGGCTGCTCGGAGACCATCGAGGACGACGAGCACGAGCTGTACGCGGCCTGGATGTACCGCAAGCAGACCGTCCACGACGTCGCCTTCACCGGGGGCGCCGGCCCGCGCCTGCACCACCTGGGCGTCGCCACCCACGAGTCGCACCAAGTGCTGCGCTGCGCCGACCTGTTCGGATCGATCCGCAAGGAGCACCACATAGAGCGGGGCCCGGGACGGCACGGCGTCTCCAACGCCTTCTACCTCTACCTGCGCGACCCGGACGGTCACCGCGTTGAGATCTACACCTCCGACTACTACACCGGCGACCCGGATCACGAGACCTACCGCTGGAACGTGCACGACGACCGCCGCCGCGACTTCTGGGGCAACGCCGTCATAAAGTCCTGGTACAAGGAGGCCACCCCGGTCCTCGACCTGCACGGCCGCCCGCAGCCCGTCACCGACGCCCTCCTCGACGAATCCGCCGTGACCGTGGGAGCCGACGGCCTCGGCTGACACCGTCCGACGATCTCGGCCGCCCATGCAGGCCAGCACGACCGTCATCACGGTCAGCGTTCTTGGCACGATGCTGACGCGGAGATCGGCCGCTCAACGACCCCGAGGACTCGGGCAACGAATACGGATGAGCCTCAAGGAGAGAGACGGGGGTGAGTGCGGATGCGACGTCCCGAACGCCTACGACGGCTCGGGCGCCGGTTCCAGAAGGACGTCCCGCGCGGCGGCGACGGCCCGTCCGCGCTCCGACTCGGGGAAGCGGCTGAGCATCGTGCGCAGCGCCCCGGCATCGACGCTGGCGCCGAAGGGCTCGGTGCCCGGCTCCAGCCGCACGCCTGAGGCCGGCGGGCCCGCGACGACGGGGTCGAAGCCGAGGTCGTCGACGAGGCGGGAGACGGTGAGGAGGTCCTCGGGGTCGTCACCGGCGATGGCGATGGCCTTGCGGCCAGGGATTCCGGCGGGCCGGGCCCCGTCCTCGAAGTCGTGGTAGCCCATGTGGTTGAAGGGTTTGACCACGCGTGCGCCGGACAGGAACTCCTGCACGATCTCGCTGGAGGAGGTGCGCGGGTCGGTGAGGTCCGCCCGAATGCCGTCGACCTCCCACCAGTAGTTCATCGCGTCGATGACGAGTTTGCCCTCCAGAGCCTTCGCCGGAATGCTCCGGTACTTGCCGAGGGGGAGGGCCAGGACGACGACATCCGCCACCGCGGCCGCCTGAGCCGCGGTGACCGGGACCCTGCCGGGGTGAGGACCTCGACGGTGAGGGCGATCTCGGCGGGATCGCCCGAACCGGCGATGAGCACGCGGTGGCCGGCCGTGCGGGCCAGTCGCGCGAGCACGGTGCCGACCTTCCCCGCGCCCAGGATGCCGACGGTTTCTATGCCGGTGGTGGCCATGCCTGCTCCGTTCGGGGTGTCAGTCGGCGAGGAGGTCGCGGACCATCGGGAGGACCTTGGTGCCGTACAGCTCGACGGCACGCAGCCGGGCGCTGATCGGCTGCGCCCCGGTGGTGTAGATGAGGTCGAACCGGCCGACGCCGAGCGCCTTGATGGCGCGGGTCATCTTGCGGGCCACCGTCTGGGGGGAGCCGATATACAGGGAGCCGTGCTCGATCTCGTTCTCGTACTCCTCCCTGGGGATCGGCTGCCAGCCGCGCAGCGCGCCGATGCGGTCACGGATGACCTTGTAGTGCGGCCAGTGCAGCTCCCGGGCCTCCTCGTCCGTGTCGGCGATGAAAGCCCGGCGAGTGCATGCCCACGGGGTGGGCGGTGGTGCCGAACTTGTCGGTGGCGCGCTGGTAGAGGTCGAGGTAGGGCGCGAAGCGTTCCGGGCTGCCTCCGATGACAGAACCGGTAGTCCGCGATCAACGTCGTCTTGGGGCCTCAGGTCTCCGGCCAACACCCCGAGGTCGGGCGGATTCAGGCCCACAGGCCGAGCGCGCCGCCGTTGGCCCGGCGTGCCCAGGATGACCGGTATCTCCATCTTGGCCGTGAGGTGGGCCATCATCCTGACGTTGAGCTCAACAGCCTCTTGTCCATGGCCTGACTCGGCGAGCGTTTCCGCCTGGTGGTCGTAGTGGGGACTCGGTCCGGCGCCGCCTTCATTCCTGCTCGGGGCCGATAACTTCACCACCGAACACGCAGAAATCTGTGTTGGCTGAAGTAGACATTGGGTGGTGGTGTGGTTATGGTTTCCCTCGTAGCCAGAGAGACAGCAGGGCCTGGCAGACACGAACTGCCGGTCAGCAGTATGGGAAGTTGCAGTGCGCAGGACGGTGCGGTGGTGGAGTTGCGAAGCCAGAGCGATTGCAGGACGGCGACGGGACTGACGACCGGACCGGGTGGCCCGCAGTGATCAGGGGCCGCCGTGAGCAGGACTGCGATTGACGCAGTGGCAGTACCCGCAAGTGCAGTTCGCAGGATCCAGCAGTGAAGTCAGTGAGCAGTACCTCGGTGAAGGCGTCGGCTGCGGGCGCGCGTTCCGGGAGGTTCGGCAGTGGGGTTCCAAGCCAGAGCAGACGCAGGACGGGCGACGGGGCTGGCTGCCGGAGAGTGGCGCTGTCACAGGTCGCTCAGCAGTTCGCATCACCAGCAGTACGCAGTAGAGCAGTACCAGCAGTACGCAATCCCCCCGTTTGGCAAGCAGTTGATCACCGAGGGAAGAACGGAGGAGCCGAGCGCCATCAGGATCGCCCGGGCGGAAGCCTTGAGCCCGGGTACCGCAGGACATCGATAGTGAGGTGGTCTCCGGTCAAGCAACCGCGATCCCGGCAGCCCCGACAGCATTCCGGTCGGGTCTGCGGAAACAGAAGGCCGGCGCAGTACCGGGGCCGGCAGATGGTGTAGCAGTTCCTTCGGGGCCCTGGTGCCAATGGCACCGGGGCCCCTCCACTCGTTCCACACAGAGGTGCAGATGACAGCAGACGACTCCTACGGCCGACTCGACGACGACGACTACCCCGCCTACACCATGGGCCGCGCCGCCGACATGCTCGGCACCACCCAGGGCTTCCTGCGTGCCATCGGCGAGGCCCGCCTCATCACCCCGCTGCGATCCGCGGGCGGACACCGCCGCTACTCCCGCTACCAGCTGCGCATCGCCGCCCGCGCCCGGGAACTCGTCGACCACGGCACCCCCATCGAGGCAGCCTGCCGGATCATCATTCTCGAAGACCAACTCGAAGAAGCCCAGCGCATCAACGCCGAGTACCGCCACGCCGCCCAATCGGCGAACCCGACGGCCGCGGCCTGAGACGGCTGAGACCCACAACACCTCCCAGAGCTTCGTGGCTTCCGCCCACGCCGGCTGCCCGGGACGCAACGCGTCCCGGGCAGCCGGCGTGTTGTGGTGCATGGGCATGGCGGGGCGGGCGCATGCCTCGCCCGTCCCGAGGGCTCGCGCAACGGCAGGGAGGGGACGCCGGGCGACATGCCCTCACAGTTTGCGTGGCTCGGAGTTTCTGGCCGGGTCGGTGATCTCGATGCCCGCCGGGATGAAGCCGGTCTGCCCCTTCGCGGCCAGTTCCTTCAGGTGCTGCTGGTAGCGGCCTGGGGAGACGACCTTGACGTTGAACAGCATTCGGGCGTGGTCGACGCCGCAGAGTTCGGCGCACTTTCCCCGGAAGGTGCCCTCACGACTGGGGGTGACGTCGAAGGCGTTGACGTTGTGGCCCGGGAAGACATCCTGCTTCATCAGGAACGGCAGTACCCAGAAGGAGTGGATGACGTCCCGGGAGGACAAAACGAAGCGGACCTTTTCCCCCTTGGGCAGCCAGAGTGTCGGGCCCGGGTTGCCGGTCTGAGGGTTGCGGGTGGCGGGGGTGCCGACGTCGTAGACGCCCTCGGCGCCCGCGGGGAAGGCCCTGCTGTACCGGTCCGGAACGATTCCCAGGTCCGGATCGGCTTTCGCGTCACCGGTGCCGCTTCTGCCGTCCACGTCCTCGATGTAGTTGAACCCCCAACTCCACTGGAAGCCGACCACACCGATGGTGTGGGCGGGCTTTTCTGCGAGGTCGAGGAGCTTGGCCTCGTCTCGGGCGGTGAAGTAGAAGAGCACCGACACGATGATCAGCGGAACGACGGTGTACAGGGCCTCGATGGGCATGTTGTACCGGGTCTGCGGGGGAACCTCGACCTTGGTCCGGGTGCGCCGGTGAAAGATGGCCGCCCACAGGATCAGCCCCCACACCAGCGCGCCCACGGTGAGTGCCGCGGCCCACGAGCCCTGCCACAGGGAAAGGATCCTCGGCGCCTCTTCCGTGACCGGGGTGGGCATCCCGAGGCGGGGGAAGTCCTCCCAGGTGTACGTGCAACCGGAAGCGGTCGCCAGGACGAGGCCCGCAGTCATCGCCTGCAGCAGCCTTTGCCGGATCGAACGCCGCGGGGAGCGGTCACGGCCGTTGGGACTCACGTAGCGCCTTCCTGAGGGTATGGCCCGCGGGTCGGAGGTCGGCGAGGCCGCCTCATCGGTCGGTCACTGCCTGACGCGGGCCGGAGATTGAGATTGGCTCCTTTATGCGGACAAAACACTACTGAAGCTCACACCGGGAGAGTGCCCAACGCGCCGCCGATGTCCCGGGCGCGGAAGTCTTCTTCGGGCTGCGCCGCCCAGTACGTCCAGGACGGTGAGGGCGAGAGCTGGCGGCACTGGGACTGGTGAACGAGTTGATGGCCGAGCACGGAAGGGAGGGGTGGGACGGTTCCGTTCATCGAGGGCGAGTGGATCCCGTTCGCCGGAACCAGCGTCTACCTGCTCTGGGAACGCGGTCGTGCCAAAGCGCACTTGGGGAGCTCGCCGACCTCTGGAATGCGCAGTACCAGCGGCGGCAGGAGTCGGCTCGAAGTGACTCTCTCCAGTGACACAGCCGGTCGGCAACCGCATGACGCTTCGCCGTCGACCAGGGCCCCTCGCGTCCGGGGAGCAGGCCGTCACCGCTGAACGCCAAGCAGAGCAGGCCAAGCGGGAGCATCAGGAGCAAGGCCCGCTCGTGCCCGAGTAGTCCGTTGGGAGCCGGCCCTCAGACGGTCAACCGGTTCTTCCTGCTCCTGGATCAGTTGCCCACGCTGCTGCGGCGCGTGGAGGAGCCTCGGGGGCGTCATCTGGAGCGGTATGCACCGCCACCCTCCGCCCTCCGCCCTCCGCTGGGTCGTCCTGGCCAGAGCGCGTCGGTACACCGCACCGCATCAAAGCTTGAGCAGCTCTCAACACCATTGCCTCGGACACGAGTTGGGCCGCATCCGAATCCCGTGGGCTCGCACGGCGACCTCGCCGACCTCCCCGAGATGCAGCCCGGGCGAGGGAAGCGCACGATGAGAAAAGGGCACCCTCCCTGGAGGTGATCAGGATGCGACGTCTGCTCACCGCTGCGGCGGCACTGGCTCTTCCCATTTCCCTGGCAGGAGCACCGGCTGTAGCGGCATCGCCCAGCAATTCCGTGACCGCTGCAGTGACCAGCACTCAGCCCGCACACAAGTTGAAGAGTCCAACAAACTTCGTGACCCAAGGACCGGACGACGTATGCAACTACACCGATAGTCGACCGAGCCTTAGCCTAGGGGCCTCCGGGCCCGCAGCCCAACAAGCCCAGTGCTACCTGAATCAAGCCATAAACGCCGGCCTGGAAGAGGACGGAGACTTCGGCCGGGTCACACAATCCGCAACACGGGACTTCCAGCGGTGTGCGGGCATCGTCGTCGACGGGCGCATCGGAGCCCAGACTTGGTCGTTCCTTTCCTTCTGGGCCAATGCGCCAGGCGCTCCCTTCTGCTGACGGGCCCGGGCTCAACTCCCGTACCAGGGCGTGATGTCGGTGTCGGGGCCTGTTTCGGCGTCTCACGGCTGGGCAACTCGGGCTCTGGCTCCGCGGGCCGCACCCGCCCGCGCAGCCGCCGCCGAAATTCGCCTGCGCCCTTGGCGCCGGCCGGCAGCGAGGTACCCCAGGAATACCTCGACACGTTGGAACGGCAGCATCGACAACGCCATGGGCCACCACACTCGCCGGCCGAGTCGACCTCAGCACTCACAAGTGACGGTCCGTCCCCTCTCCGCATCGCGCTGTCCACGGTGCCGTAGCTGTCCCGGCGTCAACCAGAACGCGGTGCCGCCGGCACCGTCACGCTACTGTCCGACGGCGGACTCCGGCGCGTAGCCGGTGCGTAGTTGCTGTACGCAGAGGCAGGCTGACACCAGATCAGGGCAACGTCCGTTGCTCGCTGTATGGCGCACGGGCCGCGACTGCCTTTCCCGCGATCAGGTCAACGACCAGACATGCAGCAGACGTGCAGGTATCCCACCACCCACGGCCAACCGGTATGCCCGGTGGGCCGTGGCTCTGAGGCTCAAACGCTGCTGCCCCGGGCGAGACGGACCATGGCGCGGTAGAGGGCGGAGGGCGGCGGCGCTTCGGGGGGATCGGCGCGCCGGGTGCGGCGTAGGAGCGGATCATGTGGGCGACGAGGCGACGAGGCGACGCCCGGTGTCGGGGGCGGCGTCGCCGGGGCTGATGTTCCCCACCGCGCTGGCCGAACTGAAGGGCATGACCGACCGGTTCCGGCCTTGACTACACCATCGCCCGCATCACCAACCCCACCGACAAGCCTGCCAACGGCAGTGTCCGCTCCGGCTTCCTCGGCCGCGAAAGGTCGGGTCCGCCATGAGCCGCGCCGACATCGCCGCCTTCCTCGTCTCCCAGTTCACGGACACCCGCTACCGGCGAGCCATGCCCGCCATCAGCAACTGAGCCAGAACCCCGCCATGGCCTTCGAACTCGGTGTCTCCTCCTCGGCACCACCCCGCGCCTGCCCGACAGCCGCCGCGGGCCACCGCACAGGCCATCCGCGAGGTGATTGAGGTCGGCACGCCGGCCGACGAGGTGGGACTGGAGTACTTCCTCCGGGCCGGCGAACCCCGCGGGCGGCCACGCCGCTGTCCCCGCCTCCCGCGGCGAGCGCGTCATCCGCCTCGCTCGGCGGTGAGGGGTGTCCGCGTCTTCCACCCCGACTCCCGGCAGATCGGCGGGCCGTGGTGACGGACAAAAGGGCTGTCCTCGCCGGGGGAGCCGTTGAGCAGTAAGGCGTGCAGCGCGGCCTTGGCTGCGCTGCGTCCTTCTCGAGAGCCGTCGGTGTCAGGTTGCGCCGCCGGTTTCCGGTACCGCCTTGCCCGGTGGCGTGAAGGCGGCGAGGACCGTGGCCGTGATGTGGTCGGCGGCGCGGTCGGAGGTGAGACGCCCGGCGCGGATCTCCTCCGCGGCGCTGTGCATGATCGTGTGCAGGACATTGATCAGCCACGTGATCGGCAGGTCGGTACGGAAGACGCCCTCGGCGCGACCTCGGGCGATCAGTGTCTCGACCCGGGCGGCGGGCCCGCTGTGCAGCTCTCGGATGCGTCCCGCGGAGAGTTCCTTCTGGGCGGCGACGAGCAGTGCCCGTGCCTGGTCCACCAGATGCCAGCCGGCCTCGACATAACGCGCCAGGGCGAACAGCGGATCACCGGTCAGGTCGACGGTGTCCAGTGCCTCGTTGCCCCGGTCGATGGCGCGGCTCATCGCCGCGTCGACGACCTCCGCCCGGGAGGTGAAGTGCGCATACAGCGTCACCCGGCCCACACCCGCGGCGCGCGCGATCTCGCTCATGCTCGCCTCAGGGTTGCGTCCGAGACACTTGGCCGCTGCGTGCTCGATCGCCTCGATGCTCCGCAGGGCGTCGGCGCGCTTGGTGGTGTTCTTACTGCCCATGCGCCCACAGTACCCGATAAAGCGTACAGCGATGTTCGCGTTATACGTCGATGGCGTATAACGTGAACACACCTGTACGACTTCACGTGAGGGGTGAGCGTCATGAGCGATGCGGGAACCACGACCACACACGCACCGGGTGCACCTCATCCGCTGCGCTGGCCGGTCCTCGGACTGCTGGGGCTGGCCCAGCTGATGCTGATCCTCGACATCACCGTGGTGGCGATCGCACTGCCCCACATGGGCGCCGAACTGGACCTGGACCGCGCCGCACTGACCTGGGTGGTCAGCGGATACGCCCTCACCTTCGGCAGTCTGATGCTGCTCGGCGGTCGGGCCGCGGACCTGTTCGGCGCCAAGCGGGTCGTCCTCGCCGGGCTCGCCGTGTTCACCGCCGCTTCGCTGGCTGCCGGGCTCGCCACCGGCGCCCCGCTGCTGCTCGGTGCCCGGATCGCCCAGGGGGTGGGCGCCGCGATGCTCTCGCCTGCCGCTCTGTCCGTGGTGGTGCGGCTCTTCGACGGTGACGAGCGCAACCGCGCGCTGGGCATCTGGTCGGCGCTCGGCGGCGGGGGTGCCGCTCTCGGTGTCCTGCTGGGCGGGCTGATCACGGCAGGTCCGGGTTGGTCCTGGGTCTTCTTCGTCAACGTCCCCGTCGGCCTGATCGTCCTCGTCTCCCTGGCCCGGATCCTGCCCCGCCTGCCCCGCGTGGCGACCGGCTCCCTCGACGCGCCGGGCGCCGCTCTGGTGGCCGCGGCGACCGGCACTCTCATCTACGCCCTGATCCGTGCCGGCGACCACGGCTGGTTCGACGCCGTCACCGTCGTCCTGGTCGCGGCCTCGGCAGCGGCCTACGCCGCCTTCGCCGCGTGGCAGCGCCGGGCGGTCGCTCCGCTGATGGACCTTCACCTGCTCGGCCGGCGCCCGGTGGTGGCGGGCATCTTCGTGATCGCCGTCACCACGGCGCTGATGGTGGGGGCCTTCTTCCTCGGCTCTTTCTACCTCCAGAACCAGCAGGGCCACGGTGCCCTGATGACCGGCGTGCTGTTCCTGCCGGTGGCACTGCTGACCATGGCCGCCGCCACTGCCGCCGGCCGCGTGATCGGCCGTCTGGGGGCACGGTTGCTGGCTGTGGTCGCCCTGGCAGTCGCAGCCGCCGGATTCCTCGTGCCCGTGCTCTGGTCCGGAACGGCCGCCATGGTCACCGGCGTGAGCATTGCCGCGGCAGGGATGGGCGCGCTGTTCGTCGTCGCCGCGGCCACCGCGCTCAGCAGCGTCGCCCCTCAGGAGGCGGGTGTGGCCTCCGGAATCGTCAGCACTTTCCACGAGTTCGGTGCCTCGGTCGGCGCCGCGGTCGTCTCCAGCGCCGCAGCCGCGAGTATCGCCGCCCGCACCGACGCCCAGGCCGACTCGGGCTTCGACGACGCGTTCGGCGTAGCCACGGGCGTGGCCGCACTTTCCGCCGTCATCGCCGTGGGGCTGATCCCGGCCAAGAACGAGTAGGCCCGTGCCGCAGTAGGCCCGTGCCGGCCGCCAGGCGTTGGCCACGCGAGCGAAGCGATCCGCTGATCCTGAAGCACCCACCGGCGCCGCCGCCCCGGAACGAGCGGGCGTAGCGCACGCGCTCGAACCGCTCACGGAGGCACTGAATGCCCAACAACAGCAAGCGCCGACTCTTGATGGCCGGCATCACCGCGGGGGGTGTCGGCGCGGCCCTGGCCGCAGTCCTGTTGATCGGGAATGCGCAGCCGGATGGTGACGACCGGCGGACCGACCGGCAGGAAAGGGTGGCCGAACGCGGTCGGACCGTGATGCCCTTCGACCTCGAACAGACCACCCACCACTTCACGCCCACCGAGACGGGCGGAGTCCAGGACGTCGTCGCCGACCAGCCCGACGACACCAATCAGATCGGCCTCATACGCACCCATCTCCAGCAGGAAGCCAAAGCGTTCAGCCGGGGAGACTTCGGCGACCCCGCCCAGATACACGGCGACAGCATGCCGGGCCTGAAGGGACTGCAAGAAGGCTACAAACGCATCGACGTGCGCTACCGGGAACGGCCCGAGGGAGCCACCCTCACCTACGCCACCGCCGAACCCGCGCTGGTCGACGCGCTGCACAACTGGTTCGAGGCGCAGCTCAGTGACCACGGGGACCACGCCGAAACCGGCCACTGACCAACGAGCCGGGCAGCACGCAGGCCCATCACCGCGTACATCGCACGATCGGAAGTGGATGACTTGAGCGATCCTTACGAGTTGAGCGCAGGCGTACCCTCCGTCGAGGTCTTCCGCCGCTTGCGCACCGATGCCGCCCTCTCCGACAAGACCCCCGAGGCGGTTGCCCTCGCCCTGCCCAACACCTGGCACGGGGTGGTCGTCCACCACCAAGGTGAGCCGATTGGCATGGGCCGCGTCATCGGGGACGGCGGTACCGCGTTCCAGATCGTCGACCTGTGCGTACATCCCGCACACCAGGGACGCGGCCTCGGCACACGCATCATGGCCGCACTCACCGAGGAACTGGAGCGCCGGGCGCCCGCGACCGCCTACGTCTCGCTGATCGCGGACGGCCCCGCGCGCTTCCTGTACGAGAAGTTCGGCTTCGCCGACACCGCCGCGCACGAATCGATCGGTATGTACCGCGTGTTGGGCGGGGCCGGCGGCCGGCGGGCGGCGCGGTAGGCGGCTGCCGCGACGCGGCTGCGAAGGGCGGCTGCTCATGACGCCGCACCCACGAACGCCCCGGTGAACGACGACGCGGACGCGTGGGGGTCGGGGGCCCGGCCGTGCCCGCTGCTCATGAACATCTCGTTGCAGGCCGCCCTCACCACCGCCATGGCGCCGATACTGACCAGGCGATCGGCAAGCGGGGGCAGCGGTGGACTGGACACTGGCGGGAGGGCTGGCCGTCGGCCTGCTGATCGCGACCGTGACCGCCCCCGTGGGTGTGTCCGGTGCGGTGTTCCTCCTTCCGGTCCAGGTGAGCGTCTTCGGTGTGCCCAACCCCGCGGTCACCCCGACCAACCTGCTGTTCAACGTCGTCGCCGGACCCGGAGCCCTGTGGCGCTACCGCCGCGACGGCGCCCTGCGCGGAGACCTCGCCCGGCGCCTGGTACTGGGCACCCTGCCTGGTGTCGTGCTCGGGGCCGCCATCCGGGTCTTCGCACTCCCGGGCCCGAGCGTCTTCCGGCTTCTGATCGCCGCCCTGCTACTGCCGCTCGGCCTGTGGCTGAGCCTTCGTACCCTCGTCCCGGCACGCCACCGTCCGCCGCCCGCAGGCGAGTTGACCCCACGTACGCTCACCGGCCTCGCCCTGGCGGTCGGAGTGCTCGGCGGCATCTACGGCATCGGCGGCGGCTCCCTCCTCGGACCGATCCTCGCCGGACGCGGCCTGCCCGTCGCACGCGTCGCCCCGGCCGCGCTCGCCGCCACGTTCGCCACCTCTCTCGTCGGCGCCGCCGCCTACGCGCTGTTGTCGCTCGTGAGCTCCGAAGACGTCGCTCCTCACTGGTGGCTCGGGCTCGCCTGCGGCGCCGGCGGACTGGTCGGCGGCTACCTCGGCGCCCGCCTCCAACCCCGCCTGCCCGAACGAGCCCTACGGCTCCTGCTCGGCACCCTCGCCGCAGCCCTGGGCGCCCTGTACACCGCCCAGACCCTTGACTGAACGCATGCCGGTCGAGGGACCTACGACGGAGACCATCAAGTTCCCGCGCGGCTCTCGGCCTTGTCGAGGAAAGGCGGCGCGCCGCTCTCTCCCTCGTTTCCGGGGTTTGGATCAAGGGTTGACGGAACGCACTCGGGTGACGCCCCGTCATGGTCACTCGTGCGCCGTGGCCGTCGTCTCGTCATCGACGGGGATGCCCAGTCGGCCGGCCACGGTGGTGAGGGCTGTGCCCAGGGGTAGTGCGACCCGGGTGATGGCGTGGCGGTCGCCCCGGGTCGGGTCCCGGTTGACGATCAGCACCGGCTTCCCGGCCTCGGCGGCCTGGCGGACGAACCGGAGCCCGGACATCACCGTCAGTGAGGAGCCCAGGACCAGCAGCGAAGCCGCCTCACCGACCAGTTTGCGGCACTGCTCGACCCGTGGCGGCGGAACTGCTTCGCCGAAGAACACCACGTCCGGTTTGAGGATGCCCCCGCAGACCGTGCAGGGGACCACGCGAAAGTCCCCGACCTGTTCGTCGGTGAGGTCGGCGTCACCGTCTGGGTTGATCGCGGTGGCCACCGGTTCGAAACCCGCGTTGGCCTCTTCGAGCCGCCGGGCGAGTTCGCGGCGCGGACTGAAGGCGCCGCAGGAAAGGCAGACGACCTGAGCCAGGCTTCCGTGGAGTTCCACGACGCCCTCGCTGCCGGCGGCCTGGTGCAGGCCGTCGACGTTCTGGGTGATCACGCCCGAGAGCAGGCCGTGCCGTGTGAACGCGGCAACGGCCCGGTGCCCGGCGTTGGGGCGGGCACGGCCGAAGGTGCGCCAGCCGAGGTGGCTGCGCGCCCAGTACCGGCGACGGGCCTGGGCGCTGGCGGTGAAGTCCTGGTAGGTCATCGGGGTGTGCCGGCTCAGGCTCCCGCCCTGGCCCCGGTAGTCGGGGATGCCCGACTCCGTGGAGATGCCCGCCCCGCTGAGCACCAGCACACCACCAGTGCTCAGCACACCGGCGACCGGCTCCAGATCCGTGGTGCCCGGCGGCAGGTCCGCAGTAGGGGTCCAGCTCAGGGTGGGGCGCATGCGCATGCACGCCAGGGTACGGAACAGGCTGCCGCCACGCGTTTCCGCGGCGATGGCGTCGTCGGCCCGGATCTTGACGTGCCCGACCTGCGGTGGGGGAGCGGTGCTCTGCGGACCGTGCGGCAGCGCTTTCTCCGGTGTGCCGGCTGTGCCGTGCAGGAACAGGAGGGTGCGGCGTTGTTGCGGGTCGAGCCAGAGGCGCGGCCGCCGCCTGGCTCCGACGACCGGGACGACCGGGTCGACTACGCACGGGCAGTCGCATCGATGCCCCCGGCTCGGAGGCGATCGGCACGGGCAGGGAGAATCCACAGACCAATGACGGACGATGGGGGAGAACCCGTGAAGAGCACGACCCCGCGCAGTGCCACGGTCCTGTATGCGGTGTCCGCGACCTGCGCCGCCATAGGTGCCCTGCTGTGGGTGCGCGGCGAGACCAGCGCGCCCCCCAGGACCTACGCAGCCTTCTTGGCGGCCGACAGCTACACCCCGTCGGCCTGGCGGGTGTGGTCACAGGCAGTGCCCCAAGAACGTCTTGGCCTGTATCTCATCGCGGCCGGGCTGGTGCTGGCTGTAGCGGCGCGCCTGTTCGCCGTCCGGCGCGGCTGACGACGTCGCATCGCGTCACCTGTCTCAAGTTCAGCCCAGGCCGCAGCGATCGAGTGCAGCACGAACCCGGTTCAGCCCCGCCCTTCTCCAGTAGTCCCGGTCAGGCATTTGATCGTTTCGGCGCCAGCGCCAGGCCGAGAACATCGCCCAGTTCAGGGCGCGGCACCGGTGAATCAGGGCGGGGTCGGCCCCCGCATAGTGCTGTGCCACTTCTTCGGGCGCATGGGCGAGGTCGAACTCGATCGGCCCGCGGCAGCACGTGGCGAGGTCTACGAAAAGCGGCCCTCTCCTCGTGTTGAGGAGGTTGCCCGGATGAGGCTCGCCGTGCAACAGCTGCTCGCTGGGTTTCTCGCGGGTGATCGCGGCGCTCAGTCCGCCGAGTGTGCCGCTGAGAAGGTCCCGGTCGGCATCGGGCAGCTCGGGGGACTGCTCCCGGTCGTTCACCTCGCTGAGTGCCGCGGCGACTCGATCGCTGAAGTGCGGCGCGGCCAGATCGATCTGACGCAGGGCGGCATGGTGCCGCTGGAGCGCGTCTGCGTAGTCGGCCGGCGGGATCTCTGATTTCGCAGGTTCGTAGTAGGTCCAGAGCGAGATGGCGAAGGTTGCATCGCTAGAAGAGACTCGGGGGGCGACCCGAGGGTCGAGTTCGGCCACCGGAGCGTCGACGTCGGCGAGGCGGCGAGCAACCTCCACTTCGAACTCGGAAGCGGCCAGATGCCCCAGAGGCGCGACCCGAGCCAGAACATCGCAAGGGAGCAGGCGCAACGCGACGCGATCCGAGTCGTGGATGACCACCACCTCGTCGACCTGAAGGCCCAGCTGTGAAGCGGTCGCCCGTCCTGCCTCCACCGCGCGACGGAGTTCCAACGGCTCCATGCCGTCCTTCCTCGTTGATGAGTTCACCTACACGCCTGAGGACAACACCGAGGCCTCTGATGTCCTCGCGACAGCCTCACGGTCAGCTCGGGCCGGTGGTACGGGTGACCACGTCGACGGCGTGGCGGCGGTGCGCGGCGAACAGTTCCAGGGCGGCCTCGGTGTCGCGGGCGCGCAGCGCGGCGACGAGCTCACGGTGTTCGTGCGGGATGCGGTCGAGATAGCCCTCGGTGGTGAGGCCGATCCGGGTCAGCAGGAACAGGTGGACCTGGCACCGGATGCCGTCCCACGCGTCAACGAGGCGCTGGTGCCCCGCGGCGGCGAACACCGTGTCGTGGAAGGCGATGTCGCAGCGCACCATCTCGTGCGCGTCCACGGCCCGCTCCATCATGTCGGCGGTCTTCGCGACGGACGCGAGGTCCTCGTCCGAAGCGCGAGCGATCACCTGGCGGACGGCGAGGTCTTCCAGGGCGCCGCGCAGACTGTCGAGCTCAGCCACGTCCTCGGCGGACAGGGTCGTCACCGTCGTGCCCCGGTGCCACGCACAGTGGACCAGGCCTTCGCGTTCCAGCAGCCGCAGCGCTTCGCGCACCGGGCCGCGGCTGACGTCCATCTCGCCGGAGAGCTCCACCTCACGCAGCTGCTCGCCGGGGGCGTAGGCCCCGTTGAAGATGGCTTCGCGGATACGGTCCGCGACCTCGTCGGCCAGGCCTCGACGGCGAGCCGGGGACACCTTGCCTTGGTCTTTCATGTCCGGGTGCTTCCTCCTCACGCAATGTCCTGATGTTAACATTCCATCGTTGCCTTGATGTCTACATTAGGACAATGGTGCGGGACCGCCCCCGAACCCGCTCTGTTCCCGACCGGAAGGCAGTGTCATGACCGTCCTCGACTCTCCGATCCCGCGATTCCACCTGGCCATGCCGGTGGACGACCTGACCGCCGCGCGACGCTTCTACGGCGGCGTGCTGGGCCTGCAGGAGGGCCGCAGTGCGGACACCTGGGTGGACTGGAACCTGCACGGCCACCAGTTCGTCACCCATCTCGCACCGGAGCGCGCGCAGCGCATCCACAACCCGGTCGACGGGCACGACGTCCCGGTGCCGCATTTCGGGCTGATCCTGACCATCGCGGAATTCCGCACGCTCGCCGAGCGGCTGCGCGAGGCAGGCGTCGAGTTCGTCATCGAGCCCTACGTGCGCTTCGAGGGCCAGCAGGGCGAACAGCGGACGATGTTCCTCCTCGACCCGGCAGGCAACGCACTGGAGTTCAAGGCGTTCGCCGACGACTCCCAGGTGTTCGTCGCCTGACCGGCGGACACCACCCTCCGCTCACACGAAAGACAGGACGAGATCTTGAAGGTGTTCCAGATCGGCGCCGCCGGAGGAGTCGGTCGCCGCCTCACGCAACTCCTCACCACCCGCGGAGACTCGGTCACCGGCATGCACCGAGGACCCGCGCAAGGCGGGACCGTACGGGAGGCCGGCGGGCTCCCGGTGGTCGGTGATCTCATCGCCGACTCGGTCGACGACCTGGCCCGGAAGATGCGCGGCCACGACGCCGTCGTCTTCTCGGCCGGCGCGCACGGCACCGGCGTCGACAAGACGACCCTCATCGACGGCGAGGGCCTTCGGAAGGCCGCCGCCGCGGCTGCGCTCGCCGGGGTACCGCGGTTCGTGCTCGTCTCCGTGTTCCCGGACGCGCTGCGCGGTGGCGAGGCAGGCGAGGGCTTCGAGCACTACATCAAGGTCAAGAAGACCGCCGACGTGTACCTGACGCGAACGGATCTCGACTGGCTGATCGTCCGCCCCGGCACGCTCCTGGACACCCCCGGCACCGGCCGTGTCACGGCGGGCGCCGCCGTCGAATACGGCGATGTGCACCGCGACGACGTCGCCGCTTTCCTCGACGCCGCCCTCCACGAGCCGCGCCTGAGCCGCGTGATTGTCGAGCTCACCTCCGGCGAAACCCCGGTCTCGGACGCTGTCGCCCGCCTCGCGGCCGCCTGAGTCCCCGCCCGGCGATACGGTCCCCGCAGCGAAGATGACGGTGGGTCCCTAGTGAGGTGAGGGGCTCGACCCCGGTTCCCGTGGTCAGCGAGCCGTCGATGAAGATGCCGCGGCCGGACGACAGGGGCCTCAGCCGGGCGCGTGGCGTACAGGGCCGTCCCTTTGCGGGGCAGAGCCGCACGAGTCCGTCAGGAGGTGGCCCGGGGCAGTACGCCCCCGCGTGCGAGGCCGCCGAGCCAGGCCGCGGAGGGCTTGGGGGTGCGTTCGAAGGTCTCGGGGTCGACGGCGATGAGGCCGAAGGTGGGTTTGTAGGAGCCCCATTCGTAGTTGTCGAGCGCGCTCCAATGGAGGTAGCCGCGGACGTCGAGGCCGTCCTCGAGGGCGGCGGCGACTTCCTGGAGTGCTCCGGTGGTGTAGTCGATGCGGCGGCTGTCGTTGTCGGTGGCGATGCCGTTCTCGGTGACGATCAGGGGGACGTCGCCGACGATCTCGGCGGTGCGGCGCAGGGCGTGTCCGATGGCTCGCGGGTAGTACTCCCAGCCGGTGAGGGTGAGTTCGGCGTCGTCGGGGGCGGAGATGGGACCGTCGGTGGTGATCCTGGTGCGGGTGTAGGACTGGACGCCGATCCAGTCGTCGTCGCGGGCGGCCTCGATGAAGACGTCTTCGCGGGGGTGGCTGTAGGCGGCGGTGGCGGCTTCGGCGCCGGGCAGGGCCTGGTAGACCTGGTTGGCGATGGACCAGCCGGCCAGGATGTCGGCGGAGATCGCCTTGACGGCGGCTGTCGCACGGTGGTGCGCCTGGATCAGGGCGTCGGTGGTGGCCTTGTCGGGCAGCACGAGTCCCGCGGCAGGAGGCGCTTCGGTGCCCAGTTCACGGATGGCTCCGGCCACCGCGATCATGTTGGGCTCGTTGATGGTGCACACATGCCGCACGCCGGTGCCGATGATCGGCGCGGTCGCCCGCACGTACCGCTCGAACAGGCCGGCGGCGCCGTCAGCGGTCCAGCCTCCCCGGTCGGCGAACCAGCGCGGCACGGTGAAGTGGTGCAGGGTGACCATCGGACGCAGGCCGCGTTCGAGGGCGCCGTCGACCATGCGCCGGTAGTGGGCGATCTCGGCCCGGGAGAAGTGGCCGGGTGCGGGTTCGATGCGAGCCCATTCGATGCTGAAGCGGTAGTCGGTGAAGCCGAGTTCGGCGAGCAGGTCCATGTCCTCGCGCCACCGGTGATAGCTGTCGGCCGCATCCCCGCTGGGCTCGGCGATGGAGCCGCCGCTGTGTTCCATGTGCCACCAGTCGCTGTTGACGTTGTTGCCCTCGATCTGGTGGGCGGCGGTGGAGGCGCCCCACAGGAACCCGTCGGGGAAGCGGAGACCGTCGGCGGTGACGTTCATGGCTGGGCCTTTCCTGGGTCGTGCCGGGTAGTCGATCAGCGGCGCGGGCTCTCACCCCGTCAGGGCCCGTCAGGGAGTTGAGGGGCCGGGCCAGATGGCCGAGGCGTCGTCGCGATGGGGGTCGGGCAGCCGGATCGGGCGGACGGGAACGGGGCGTTCGCGTCCTTCGGTGACGGCCGTCCACGGAACCGGGTGACCGGAGTAGCACATGGCGGTCAGGGCGAACACACCGTCGGCGTAGACCTCGACGTATTCGCCGATGGTGAGGATGCGCAGGGCGGTGGCGGGTTCGGTCAGGATGGTCTCGCCGAGCCGGGTCCCGTCGGGGCCGGTGACCCAGAGGTTCTTGCCGTCGCAGCCCACGGCGAGGGCGGGACCGTCGCTGTCCGTGGCGCCCATGCGCAGGGTGATCTCGACCGGCCCGGATATTCCGATGTCGCCGACCGCGTGCAGGGCGGGCCGGTCGCTCTCCTCGCCGAGCCAGGCGTCAAGGCCGGGCCACCATTCCAGGCGGGGCGCCGCATTCTCGGGTGTGACCAGGAGTTTCGGCTGAGTGAGCATGCCGCGGCAGCGGTCACCGCTGTCGCTGAGGCCGACCCGGCGGGGCGTGGTGTGCAGCACCACGCGCGAGCCGTCGGGCGCGGCGATCACGCGCGGAGCGTAGGAGCCGGTCGGGCCAAGAGGGCCGCGCCGGGTCCACGGCCCGCGCAGGCGGGGCGCGGTCCATGCCTCGAAGCCGCGCGTGGCGCCGATGGAGCCGAGCAGCAGCCAGCTTCCGTCGTCGAGGCGTTCCAGGACCGGGCACTCCAACTCGTCGACGTCGCCGGGGGAGAGGAGCGGCGGGTGGACGGTCCAGTGCTCCAGGTCGTCCGAGGTGGCCAGGGCGACGCAGCCGCCGGTCTCCACCGGGAGGGAGGCATCGCTGGCGCAGACGGCCATGACCCAGCCGTCCGACTCGTCGTCGCGTACGACGAACGGATCGCGCCAGCCCATGCGTTCACCGGTTCGGTACCAGCGCGGGTCCGCCTCGACGACCGGCCCGGTCCCGTGGCGGCGCCAGCCCGTGCCGTCCGTTCGGTCCGAGTACGCCAGCCCGACCGACTGGACCGGCCAGCCCTCCGGCGTGAGACCGGAGACGCCCGTGTAGAACATCGCCATGCCGTCGCCGTGCCGGAACGGGTGCATCGTCCACACCGCCTGCTGGTCGAACCGGCCGGGCAGCCCGTTGCCGAAGACGGTGCCCTGCGGCTGCCAGCCGACCAGGTCGGTGGAGGTGGCCCGCCCGTAGGAGGTCTCCATCCGCAGATGGTCGAACTCCGTTGTCCAGGGCCCCTGCAGGTGCAGCACCGAGTACGTCCCGTCCTCGTCGCGCAGGAGGGCGAAGTCGTTCACGCAGAGGCCGGGCGGGGCGTATCGCATGCACAGTTCCTGTCGGCTCCGCAGCGCTCAAACGTGTGCGCTGATGCTTGATAACAAAAAGGTCTCCTGAGGACCGGCCCAAGTAAATATGAACGCAAACGCTTGCGCAACAAGGTGGGCGGGTTTACGGTCACGTCACCCACAGATCACACCGACGTGAAATCACCGGGAGGAATACGCCGTGACGGCCAGCATCACCGATGTCGCCCGCGCCGCCGGAGTCTCGCCGTCCACCGTGTCCCGCGCCCTGCGCGGACGGACGGGGGTGTCGGAGGAGGTGCGGGCGCAGATCACGGCCCTCGCCGCACAGCTCGGCTACACCGCCTCCCGCTCCGCCTCCAGCCTTGCCAGCGGCCGCACTTACACCATCGGCGTCCTGGTCCCTTACGTGGGCCGCTGGTTCTTCGGCACCGTGCTGGACGCCGCCGAGAAGGTGTTCAGCACCGCCGGGTACGACGTACTGCTGTACAACCTGGGCTCGCCGGAAACACGCAAGCGTTTCTTCACCAGGCTCCCGGTCCGCAAGCGGGTGGACGCGGTGCTGTCGCTCCTCATCCCTGACGAGGAGGAGTCGGCCGCACTGCGCTCGCTGGGGGTGCCGCTGGCCACCACGGTCGGCGGCACCCGGCCCGGCTTCACGGTCGTCGGTATCGACGACCGGGCCGGCACCGAGAGCGCCGTACGCCATCTGGTCAACCTCGGCCACCGTCGCATCGGCATGATCAGTGGGTCCAGCGGGCCGCTGCACTGGACCACTCCCATCGAGCGCCGCCAGGCATACCTCGACGTCCTGGCCGACGCCGGCATCGAGCACGACGCGGCCCTGGAGGCGGACGGCGACTACACCGTCGAGGGCGGCGAGCGGGCCATGACCGAACTGCTGGCCGCCCCGAGACCGCCGACCGCCGTGTTCGCGCAGTCCGACGAGATGGCGATGGGCGCGCTGCGCGCCCTGCGCCGCCACCGGCTGAAAGTGCCGGACGACGTGTCCGTCGTCGGCTTCGACGACCACGAACTCGCCGACGTGGTCGGCCTGACCACCGTCGCCCAGCCGGTCGCCGACCAGGGCGCTGAAGCCGCCCGGCTGCTGCTGCGGCAGCTGGACGAGCCGGACGCCGAACGCCCCGCCGAGCAGGTGCAGATGCCCATCCGCCTCGTCCTGCGCGAGACCACCGCCCCGCCGCGCCCGCGCGGACCGCAGTAACTCCCCGAGCCTCACACAATCACGCTCTCCCGCCCTGAAAGCACGTCAGCACCGCGAACCCTCGCCCAGCACGGAGGCACAGCCATGAGCTCAACCAGCAGAAAGTACCGCCACACCGCCCGTACGGGCCTGGCCCTCGTCCCCCTGATGGCGCTGGCCGCCTGCGGCTCGGGCGGCGGTACCGATACCTCCGCCGAAGCCGGGAGCGGCAAGGGCACCATCAGTGTCTGGGCCCACCAGGGGCAGAAGAACGAGGTCAGCGCGCTGCAGAGCGCGGTGAAGTCCTTCAACTCCTCACAGAGCAAGATCAAGGTCGACCTGAAGCTCATACCCGACGCCGACTACACCAAGACGATCACCGCCACCAGCGCCTCCGAGCTGCCGGACGTGATGGAGTTCGACGGCCCGACCATGGCGAACTTCGTCTACAACAAGAAGCTTGCCCCGATCGACACGTACGTCTCCGCCAAGACCCTGGACAACGCCACCGACGCGATCAAGGCGCAGGGCGAGGTCGACGGCAAGCACTACGGCCTGGGCATGTTCGACTCGGGTCTCGGGATCTACGGCAACAAGAAGCTGCTGGACGCGGCCGGCGTGAAGTACCCGACCGGCCTGGCCGACGACTGGACGGCGGAGCAGTTCACCGCCGCACTCAAGACGCTGAAGGCCAAGGACTCCGACGGCAAGACCCTCGACCTCCAGGAGAGCGGCGGCTACGCCAACGAGTGGGGCACCTACGGCTTCGCCCCGATCGTCTGGTCGGCCGGAGGCACCCTCCTCAAGGACGGCAAGGCCGAAGGTGCCCTCGACACCCCGGGCGTGGTCTCGGCCCTGAAGACCTTCCAGTCCTGGAAGACCTACGTCGACCCCAACACCGACGGCAACGCCTTCGCCAAGGGCCGCGTCGCCCTGAGCTGGGTCGGCCACTGGATGTACCCCGCCTACAGCCAGGCCCTCGGCGACGACCTCGTCGTACTGCCGCTGCCCGACTTCGGCAACGGTCCCAAGACCGGCCAGGGCTCCTGGGCCTGGGGCATCGGCGCCAACAGCAAGAACGCCAAGGCCGCCGGCACGTTCCTGGACACCCTCCTGGACGACGCCAACGTCACCGCGATGACGACGGCCAACGGAGCGGTGCCCGCCACCAAGACGGCCCTCGCCAAGAGCAGCCTCTACAAGCAGGGCGGCCCGCTCCAGCTCTTCGCCGACCAGCTCGCCAAGCCTTGCGGCGACACCGACATCACCAAGTCCTGCGTCGCCGTCACCCGCCCGGTGACCGCCGGATACCCCGTGATCACCTCGAAGTTCAGCGAGGCCCTGAACTCCATCTACGGCGGCGCCGACCCGAAGAGCGCCCTGGAAAAGGCCGCCCGCGCCATCGACCAGGACTTCTCCGACAACGCCGGCTACCAGATCCCGTAGGACCATCGGCCGGGGCGGCCCGCACACCGCGCGCCGCCCCGCCGGGAACAGGACCCTCCCGTGACATCCGTGGAACCCGCGCACGCCGCGCCGCCCGGCCCGGAGCAGGCCCCCTCCGTGACCTCCGTCAAGCCCGAGCCGTCTGCGCGATCAGCGCGGCCGGGCCGTAAGAACCGCGACTGGCTGCACGGACTGCTCATGTCTGCCCCGGCCGTCGTAGGACTCATCGTCTTCGTCGGTGTGCCGTTCGGCTACGCCGTCGTCCTCTCCTTCTACAACGTCCGCCTGGGCTCCCCGCTGGCACCGTCCTTCTTCGGCCTGGAGCAGTACCGGCGGCTGTTCACCGACCCGGACCTGTCGGGTCCGTTCCTGCGGGCCCTGCTGAACAACCTGACCTTCGCCGTGGTCGTCGTACCGGTACAGACGGCCCTGGCGCTGGCCCTGGCGATCCTGCTGAACCGCAAGCTCAAGGCGATCGGACTGTTCAGGTCCCTGTTCTTCATGCCGGTGGTCTTCCCGATGGCGCTGGTCGCGGTGATCTGGCGCCTCATCCTCGCCCGCAGCGACCAGGGCATGCTCAACTCCGCCCTGGACGCGGTGAGTTTCGGCAACTGGGGCGCCTTCGACTGGCTCGGCGACTCCGCCACCGCGATGGCCTCGATCATCGTGCTGTCCATCTGGCAGGGCGTCGGCTTCCAGATGGTCATCCTCCTGGCCGGCCTCCAGCAGATTCCGGGTGAGCTCTACGAGGCCGCCGAACTCGACCGCGCCTCCCGCTGGCAGCAGTTCCGCCACGTCACCCTGCCCGGCATCCACGGCACCCTCGTCTTCGTCGCGATGCTCACCTCGGTGCTGTCCTTCCGGGTCTTCGACCAGGTGTACGTCCTGGTGCGCGGCGGCGGCCTGGACGAGGACGCCACCCGCACCGTGATGTACCAGGCCGTCACCACCGCCTTCGACCAGAACAACATCGGCCAGGCGTCCGCGATCACCGTCGTCTTCTTCCTGATCGTCGTCGCCCTGACCCTCATCCAGCGCCGCGTCGTCCGGCCCGGAAACGAGGACTGACCCATGGGCACGACCCCTACGCCCCTGCGCCGCTTCATGGACTACGCCGTACTCGGCGTGCTGGCCTTCATTTTCGTGCTGCCCGTGATCTACCTGTTCCTGGGCAGCCTCAAGCCGTCCGACGAGGTCCTGAACGGACTGTCCGGTTTCCTCCCGACCCACCTGTCCTTCGACAACTACTCCGCCGTCCTGAGCAGCCTCAACTCCGACAGCACCGGCTACTTCTGGCGCTTCATGGGCGTCTCCCTGTTGCTGGCGTTCGTCGTCGTCACGGGAGGGCTGTTCGTCAACTCGATGGCCGCGTACGGCCTGTCACGACTGAAGTGGCGCGGGCGGGAAGCCGTCTTCACGCTCATCCTGCTGCTGATGCTGGTCCCGTTCGAGTCGGTGGCCGTGCCGCTCTTCTACATGTTCAACGACCAGCGCAACACCGTCCTCATCCTGGCGCTCCCGTTCATCGCCAACGCCTTCTCGGTCTACCAGTTCCACACCTTCTTCCGCTCGATCCCGCCGAGCATCGAGGAAGCCGCCCGCATCGACGGCGCGGGCCCCTGGCGCACCTTCTTCGCGATCGTTGTTCCCATGTCGAAGCCGGCCTTCGCCTCCGTGGCGATCCTGACCTTCCTCATCCAGTGGGGCTCCTTCCTGTGGCCGGTGCTGATGGTCTCCGACCCGTCGGTCCGCCCGCTGCCGCTGGAGATGAGCGTCTTCCAGGGCCAGCAGCCCCCGGACTGGGGCCAGATCCTCGCCTTCGGCGTTCTCCTCGTCCTGCCCGTCCTGGTGGTCTTCGCCTTCTTCCAACGCTGGTTCGTCCAAGGCGTCGCCAGCTCCGCCGTCAAGGGCTGAGCGTGAGCGGCCGACTCGCCCGCCTCGGCCAACTCGCCCTGGTGGCACCGAGGCGCGTGGCTCGACCGCGCTACCGGCGTGGTGGCCGGAGGCTGTGGCCGGCCAGCGCCTTCCGCAAGGCGTGGATCTGAGCCGCGTTCATGCCGCCATGGGCTTGCGGGCGAGGATCTGGTTCCCCGGTGATCCGTGCTCGTTCATGGTGACCATCGCGATGGTCCGGGTGCCGTGGGCGCACGGAAGTGCGGGCGGGGCCGGCTCCGTCGGTTCAGTTCAGCCGACGAGGCGGGGGTGGCCGTCTGCCGTACGGGGCAGGCCGAGGCGTTCGAGCAGCAGTCCTTCCCGGGTGGACCAGGGGCAGATCTCGACGTTCTTGGCCCCGCAGGCCTCCATGAGGGCCTGTGCGATCAGGGCTCCGGCCAGGGACTGTTCGGCGCGGTGGCGGGAGATGCCCGGCAGCTTGGCACGACGGGACGGTCCCGCGTCGGCCAGCAGGGAGACAGAAGTACGCAGTTGGGGCAGCGGCAGCTGCCGCTTGGCTCGCGGGGACTTGGCCTGGGCGGCGGCGAGCCGGGCGAGCTGTTCGAAGGTCTTGGAGCAGGCCAGCACCCGCCCGCCCGGTTCAGCCTGCGGCAGGCCGGGGACGGCTTCCAGGGACCGGCGGAGATGCTGGCGGATTTCTGCCAGGCGGCGCTGGGAGGGCACGGTGCCACCGGGGAGCCAGTCCCGGGTGATCCTGCGAGCCCCCAGCGGCAGCGAGTGGACGGTGTGGGGCTGATCTTCGGTACCTGCGGCGATCTCCACGGTGCCGCCGCCGATGTCCAGGACCAGCAGCCGGCCGGCCGTCGGGCCTGCCCACTGGCGGGCGGCGACGTACGACAACCGCGCCTCCTCCTCGCCGGTCAGCACGCGCAGGCGGGTGCCGGTGGTGTGTGCCACACGCGCGATGATCTCGTCGCGGTTGGGCGCGTCCCGGATGACGGAGGTCGCGAACGCGAACACGTCCGGTCCGCGCAGACGCGGGTCGGCGGCGACGGCTTCGGCCACCGCCCGCTCGACGCTCTTCACGCCGGCCTTGTCCAGCCGGCCCTTGCGGTCGAGGGTCTCGTGCAGGCTCAGCCGCACCTTGCGGGAGAACACCGGCTCCAGCACCGTACCCGGGCGTCGGCGCACCACCGTCAATAGAGCACTGTGGCACCCGACGTCGAGCACACCTGCCTGCCGCATCCCAACACCCTCCCTCGGCCCCGCGTTTGACCTGACCGGCCCCCTCTCCATCCTCCGGCAGTCCCGGCGACGGCGCGACGGGGATTCCGGCCCACCGCGTGAGCATATCGTCACCACTCGTGCACCCTTCCTCACGCAGCCACGGGTGCCCTGCGTGCGGCGAGGTAGTCGGCCCAACCATCTGGCGCCGAGCTGGTGCAGACGTCGCGGTGTCGATGCGGATGCCGAACAGGTCACTGATGGCGGCGGGTGGCGGCGCGGTGATCATTTCGAGTGCTTCGGTCGGCCTGTCCGGCCGACCGAAGCACTCACAGAGTTCGGCGCCTACGAGCTTGGCGCCGTCTTCAGACCCCTTCTCGCTCCACCGGAAGCCACAGCTCGGCGTCGGCTTCGGTCTTGTCCGGTGACAGGCGGGTGCGCAGGATCTCGGGGCCGGGACGGCCGCGGTACGGGTTGGACGGGAACCACTCCGTGAACACGTCCCGCCACAGCTCCTGGATGGCCTGCGGCACCGGCCCGGAGGTGGTGAAGACCGCCCAGATCCCGGCCGGGACAGGCAGGGCGGCCGTGCCTTCCGGAGCGGGAGCTGACGTGATCACCCCGTGGTAGTAGTCGAGTTCGGTGCCTTCGGCACGGCTGGGGTCCAGGTCGTCGCAGACCGCGACGAGGCCCTGCGGCTCCTGGTCCGACAGCTTCTCCAGGCGCTCCGAGGTCTGCGGTTCGATCCCACGAACGAAGTCGATGATCGCCTGGTTCGGCCCCAGGTGTACCAGTGGCACCCGGGCCTTGAGGCCGACGACCGTGAAGGCCGGCTTGTCCACTACGCGATAGCGCATGCTACTGCTCCCCTCGACGGTGAGACGGAAGGCCAACCGGGGCTGAGAGACGAGTGCGGTGCCGCTGCGCCGGGCCTCGCCCGGTCCGACACCGTGCATGGCGCGAAACGCCCGGGCGAAGGCTTCACCCGAGCCGTAGCCGTAGCGGACCGCGATCTCCAACAGCGACTCCCGCCGTGCGAGTACCTCGGCACCCGCGACGGTGAGCCGGCGGCGTCGGATGTACTCCGACAGCGGCATTCCGGCGAGCGCGGAGAACATCCGGCGCAGGTGGTACTCCGACGTGGCCGCAATACGCGCCAGCTCGGCCACGTCGATGGACTGGTCGAGGTGGCGATCGATGTGCTCCATGGTCTGGTTGAGCCGCTCCAGCACGCCCGGTCTCCTTCCTTTTTACGACCGTCACGCTAGGCGGCACCCATCCTGCCGGACCCGACATCCTGTGCCCGATCAGGTCGGGTGCAGCTCGCAGCGCCGCAGCCCGGCAGTCGAGCACGGCGGCGCTCTGTCGCTGTGTGAGGAGTCCTTCAGCTGGTGTGGATGCGGTCAGCCCGATCCTGCTTGGCCTGCGCGCCCCATCTGCTCTCGGAGGCGACACGCCGCATGGGCGCTGCTGCTCATCCCGCTGCTGGATGCGGACCGGGGTGGCGGGCGGGCATCACAGCATCAGCCAACCGTGACACTCCGAGGGGCGCCTCGGATCGTTGACCGCTGTCTCGGACGAGCTGCCTCAACGACGGGTTCGCCGGCAGGCCCTGCTGCTTGGCGGCGTCTCCCGCAGCTCGGGAGGTTCAGGACTCGAGGAATTCGAGCGCTCGTGTCACGAATGCATCGTGGTGCTGCATGACTCCGCCGTGCCCGGCGTCCGGGTAGAGGGGGACGAGTTCGCCTCGGGGCAGGCGTGCGGCCAGGTCGAGTGTGTTGGGGCTGGGCACCATCCGGTCGTTCTCACCGTTGGCCACGAGGACCGGTTGACGAATGGCCGACAGGTCCGACGGTGCCTGGCGGCCCCAACGTTTGATGGCCTTCAGCTGGGCGCGGAACGCCGGCAGCGAGATGTCCTTGTCGCGGTCGTTCGTGCGCTCCTTCAGCCGTTCCAGGAAGGCGCGTCCAGCCTGCCGGCCGCCTGCGGTGTCGGTGAAGAAGAGGGAGAGCTTGGGATCCTGGCGGGTCAGGCCGCCTTTGAGGGTCGCCTGGATGGCGAGTGCAGGGACCTTGTCGATGCCGGGACCTCCGGCGGGGCCCGTGCCCGCGAGAATGACCTTGCGGACGAGGCGAGGTTCTTCCTCCGCGATGACCTGTGCGACGAAGCCGCCCATCGACAGACCGAACAGGTCGACCTGGTCGAGCCCGAGGGCTTTGATGAACACCACCGTGTCGCGAGCCATCTCCTCGATCGTGTCCGGCGTGGAGCCGCTCGATCCGCCCACTCCGCGGTAGTCGAAGGTGATGACCCGGCGTCTCGCGGCGAGTCCGTCGACGATGCGCGGGTCCCAGTTGTCCAGGTTTCCGGCCAGGTGGATCAGCAGGATCAGCGGTACGCCGCCCTCGGGGCCGAGTTCCCGGTAGGCGAAGTCCTCGCCGCGCACGGACACGGAGCGGGTCGGCGCGTTCCTGTACGACGACGTTGAAGGGGCCGGGGATGGGATGTTCCGCGGTGTGTTCATGTCCAGATCCTTCTGTTGCATTGGGCAGGGGATTCTCGGCGCCGCGGACGGTGTCGTTCCGCAAACCTCATTGCAGTACGTTCATAATGTTATCCCGTCGATCAGTCCACCGCAAGTGGGGCCCGCACCGACGAGGCGTGCCTGACGTGGGCTCGGGCGTACGTGAGTGACCCGCGTGGTGCGACACGTGGATCTCGCGGACGGTTCAGTGCGAGATCTTGGGCTGCCCATGCTCGACGCCCAGCAGTGCGAGCGCGTTGTGGATGCCCTGCCTGAGGAGTTCGTCGGAGAGTTGCCTGTCGGCGAGGGCGCGGGAGAGCTGTAGCGTCCCGGCCATCATGGCGTAGGCGCTGAGCGCCTTGGTGCGGACCGAGAGGGGATCGTCGGGCGCCAGGCGGGCGGCGATACCGTCGATGACCATCAGTACGCCGTCGGTGTACGCCTGCTTGGTCTGGTCCGTGCAACGCCGGATTTCGTCGAGCAGGGCGGCGGAGGGGCAGCCGTCGTCGGAGCTGTCGCGGTGCTGGGGGGACAGGTACCACCGCACGATCTGCTCGAGCCCGGCGCGGCCAGGTGCCGCCTGGGCGACGATGCTCGCGTTCTGTGTGTGGAGCTGGTCGGCGACCGCGGTGGCCACGAGGTCGTCCTTCGATGTGAAGTGGGTGTAGAAGGCGCCGTTGGTCAGCCCCGCGTCCTTCATGAGCGTTGAGATTCCTGAGCCGTCGATGCCGTCCCGCTTGAACCGGCGTCCGGCCGCCTCGATGATCCGCTGCCTGGTTACCTGCTTGTGCTCTGTCGCGTATCGCACTGGCGTACTCCTTTTTTGCCGGAGGAGTCCCTTGCTCTCGCCCGGCCTCCTCGCTGGATTGCATTGCGAACGTAATTCAATGACTCCGACTGTCGATGGTCGCGCGGTCGGCGGTCTCGTGGGGTCGCCCCTTGTCCCCTCCCGTCTCCTCCTGTCTCCTCCTGTGATCCTTGCGCCAGGTCGCCGTCCCTGCATTGCATGTTGAACATAATATAATGGACCCGGGAAGTTGCCGTCCTCGCGTCGACAGGGTGTACCCCCAAGGTGATCGCGGCGAGCCGCACGGCGTCGGAGTTGCCCGCCGCGGCGGCTGATCTTCAGTCCGTCCGATGCGGCTGGTGACGAGTGGGTCGGCACCGGGGGTGAGCGGGTGGCCGATCGATTCCGGTGCAACCGGGCCCGGGCCGAGATCGCCCGCTCAGCGCTTTAAGCGCAGGCCAAGAGCCCTTCCGTTCTCGCAGGCCGAGCTCACCCTTGGTGCGACGAGGTGCCCTCTGCCGCGGACCGGTGCGCAACCGGGGGGTGATCCCCGCCCTACGAGGTTGCGGGCTGCGCACGAGGTGGAGGGCTGCGTCACGCGGGAGAGGCCCGCGACTTCCGGCAGCGCTCACGCGCGATTGCGACATCGACGCCACCCCGTTCCATTCGCCCCTTGCGGCCTCATGAAATTACGGTCATACTTTCATTGTTGGCGTGATGCCGAGGAACTCGACCGCACAGGCTTCCCGCTCCCATGGCCTTCGACCGCTCACCCACAGGCTGCAGTCGCAGTCGAGAGACCCAGGCGCCTGCCTGCGCCGTCCCCTCCAGAAACGAGGAGTTGGTACGCGCTCGCAGAAACCCCGCTCAGAAGGGCACAACCGTGAACGACTCACAGGACGTACAAGGCGACGTGGTGACGTCGTACAAGGACGCACCGACCCGCACCATCACCGCCGGAGGAGTGACCTTCGCCTACCGCGAGCTCGGTCCCCACTCCGGTACGCCGGTGGTCTTCATCACGCACCTCGCCGCGGTCCTCGACAACTGGGACCCCCGGGTCGTCGACGGCATCGCCGCCAAGCGTCGCGTCATCACCTTCGACAACCGGGGCATCGGCGCTTCCACCGGCTCGACGCCGCGCACCATCCAGGAGATGGCGAAGGACGCCGTCACCTTCATCCGGGCGCTCGGGCTCCAGCACGTCGATATCCACGGTTTCTCGATGGGCGGCATGATCGCCCAGGTGATCGTGCAGACCGACCCGCAACTCGTCCGCAAGCTCGTCCTCAGCGGCACAGGTCCCGCGGGCGGCGAGGGCATCAAGAACGTGACGGTGCTGTCCCACCTCGACACCGTCCGAGCCCTGTTCACCCTCCAGGATCCGAAGCAGTTCCTCTTCTTCACCCGCACCGCGGGCGGGCGTCGAGCCGGCAAGCAGTTTCTTGCCCGCCTGAAGGAGCGCACGGTCAACCGGGACAAGGCGATCTCCCCCGTCTCGTACAACAACCAGCTCAAGGCCATTCACCGCTGGGGCCTGGAGCAGCCCCACGACCTCTCCGTCATCCGCCAGCCCGTGCTCGTCGCGAACGGCGAGAGCGACAGGATGGTGCCGACGGAGAACTCGTACGACCTGGAGCGCCGGCTACCGAACGCCGAGTTGGTGGTCTACCCCGACGCCGGCCACGGCGGCATCTTCCAGTTCCACCAGCAGTTCGTGGAGACGGCGCTCGAGTTCCTCGAACGGTAGTGGGCGGGAAATGCGGTCGTTGCCTGGGCCCGGCCGGCCGTGGCGAGGGGGTCGTCGCGAAGGACGGCGACATCGAGCCTGGCGTGGCGGAGCCCCGTCTCGAACTGGAGGGGAGCCGTTGGGGGCCTCTGGTCGGCCGGCCGGCCGGGCCGCGCTCGGGACGCTGTGCGATGGTCAGGCCGGTATCCGCCCGGCCAGTGGAAACGCATCCCAAGTCCGTAAAACCACCGCTTGTAAGGCCCTGGCTTCGTCATTGACAGTCAGGTGAGCCAGAAGCTAGCTTCACCTGTAAAAGTCAGAGGAAGGCACTCGGTCGTGGGACGAACACGTACGTATCAATGGGAAGACCCCGCGATCCTGGCGGAGGCCGCCGGGCGCATGGCCGGCATCGACTTCCTGCGCGAGCTGCAGAAGGGGCGACTGCCGGGGCCGCCCATCAACTACGCCATCGACTTCACCCTGGACGAGGTGGAGCCCGGCAGGGCGGTCTTCTCGCTGACGCCGGGCGAGGAGCACTACAACCCGATCGGCAGTGTGCACGGCGGCATCTTCGCCACTCTGCTCGACTCGGCGGCGGGCTGCGCCGTCCAGTCGACTCTTCCGCAGGGCATGGCGTACACCTCGCTCGACCTGACGGTGAAGTTCCTGCGGCGGATCACCGTGGACACCGGCACGGTGCGCGCCATCGGCACCCTCATCAACAAGGGCCGTCAAACCGCCCTCGCCCAGGCCCAGTTGGTTGACGCGAAAGACCGTCTCCTCGCCCACGCCACCAGCAGCTGCCTGCTCTTCCCGGTGCCTCCTCAGTCGTGACCCTCAGCGGCGACTGGTGAATTGCCCTGCCCCGTGTGTGTCGACGTCCCGGAGGGTGATGTCTGTGGGGCGATGCCCAACTCCCTTGACCTCGGCGCAGCGCGCCGGAGTGCGAGGTGAAATGGCTGCGGCGTACGTCGGTGGCGGGCCCGTGAGTTCATGGACCGTCGCGCCGCCGTGCGCCGCAGCCGTGCCGAAGCTTCCGCAGGAGTTGTTGCCGCGCGCCCTTCGGCAGGCGGCGTGGGTGGGGTGGGCGGTGTAGCCGCGCGGCTCCGCTGTCGTTGAAGGTGATGGATCGCCAAGGGGCAGGGGTGGACGTCGTGTGGCTGTGAGTCAGGCTGCGAGGGAGCGAGCGATTTTCGGTCCCGGGTCGGTCGTCATGGCCGGGATCGCCGGAACTCGAGACGGATATCCCATGTATGTCGCGCAGAACTCACACCAGAGCGGGTGAAACCTCGGCCGGGGAGCCTGGAATCAGCTGTTCCGCCCAGATGACCTTGCCTTCGCGGTTGTGCCGTGTGCCCCAGTGTTCGGTGAGCTGGGCGACGAGGAGTAGGCCGCGGCCGCCCTCGTCGAAGACCGGGGCGCGGCGCAGGTGCGGGGCGGTGCTGCTGGCGTCGGAGACTTCGCAGGTCAGGGCGGATTGAAGGATCATCCGCAGTTGGATGGGGCTCTTGCCGTAGCGGATGGCGTTCGTCACCAGTTCGCTGACCACGAGCTCGGTGGTGAAGGCCAGTTCTTCCAGACCCCAGGCGGTCAGCTGATGGGATGCGTGGGCGCGGGTCTGGGAGACGACTGCCGGGTCGTCGGGGAGATCCCATGTGGCGACGTGATCGGTGTCAAGAGCCGCGGTCTGTGCCACAAGCAGGGCGACGTCGTCAGCGGGACGGCTGGGCAGCAGTGCGGACAGCAGTTCGTCGCAGGTCTCCTCGAGTGACGCCGGTGCTCGGGCGAGTACGTCGCGCAGCAGTGCGAGGGCGGACTCGATGTCACGAGAGCGGCTCTGCACGAGGCCGTCGGTGTACAGGACCAGCCGACTGCCCGGTGGCAGTTCGAACTGGGCGGATTCGAAGGGCAGTCCACCCAGGCCCAGGGGCGGGCCGACCGGCAGCTTGGGGAAGTCGACCGCACGCGGTGCGGAGGCGTCGCCGTCAACGGCCGGGGGAGTCACCACGGTAGGCGGAAGGTGTCCGGCACTGGCCAGGGAGCAGATGCGGGAGACGGGGTCGTACACCGCGTACAGGCAGGTGGCGGTGATCTCGTCCGGGTCCCGTTCCTCCTCGCGCTGCAGGCGGATCACCACGTCGTCGAGGTGGGTCAGCAGCTCGTCCGGTGTCAGGTCGATGTCCGCCAGAGTGCGGACCGCGGTCCGCAGCCGACCCATGGTGGCCGCGGCATGCAGGCCGCGGCCGATCACGTCGCCCACGACGAGTGCGACGCGGGCTCCGGAGAGCGGTATCACGTCGAACCAGTCGCCCCCCACGCCCGCCCGCGATCCGCTGGGCAGGTAGCGCGATGCCGTCTCGACCGCGGACTCGTCCGGCACGTGGTGCGGCAGCAGGCTGCGTTGGAGGGTCAGTGCGGTGGAACGCTCCTGGGTGTAGCGACAGGCGTTGTCGATGTTCACGGCTGCTCTGGACGCGATTTCCTGGGCCAGAAGCAGGTCGTCCTCGTCAAAGGGCTCCGCCGTGTGACGGCGGACGAACTGTGCGAGTCCCAGCGGGCTTCCGCGGGCCCGCAGCGGGACCAGGAGGATGGAGCGCAGGCCCAAGGCACGCAGGGCGAGTTCGTGGTCCGCCGACATCGCCGGCCATGGGGGGGGACGTCGTCGGCGGTGATGCGGAGCCGCGAAGGTTGGCCGGTGGCCAGTACGCGAGCGGGCTCCGAGTCTTCCGGGTAGGTGTGCGTCTGCCCGGTGCCGAGTGCCGGGTCCGGGCAGCTGTCCGCGACCGCCTGGGCGATGCGGCGGAGCGTCGAAGGACCGGCCACCGGGTACGTCCCCTCCTCTTGGAAGGCGGAGGTGAGGAGGTCGACGGTGACGAGGTCGGCGAGGTGGTCGGCACCGACGTCCGCCAGCTCCTGGGCGGTGTGGGCGGTGTCCAGGGTGGTCCCGATCCGTGCCCCGGCCTCGTTGATCACGATCAGCCGCCGCTGCAGCCAGCGGTCGCGTGCGCTCTGGTAGGCCGCGACCGCCTGTTCCGCCGTGCGATCGGCGTACTCGAAGGCCATCGCGCTCAGAGTGAGAGTCGTCGCGTTGATCAGCTCCTGGGACCTGGTGACACGGGCCGTCTCCAGATAGAGCTGATCGAGTAGACCTGCGTGGACGAGCCGGTGGACGCGAAGGAGCTCGCTGATCGACACCCCGTGTTCAGCGAGTCGGCAGGCGAACTCGACGGCGGCGGGTGGCGTCCTGACCTCGGTCGTATCAAGGTCGCGCTCGAGGAAATCCAGAATCATGGCGATGTGTTCGGACAGCGCCACCGGCGCCACGGAGGCGATGTCCTCGTACTTCCACACGTCGGGAAGCTCGCTGAGCAGGCGTTGCAACACCACGTCGACCAATTGATCCGCTCGGGGTGCGAGACCCCGAGCGAGATGGCTGAGGAAGACATGGGTGTCGGTTCCCATATTCAAAAGGTACCTCCGCCCTGGCCGACCGGCTGTGCCGCGCGAAGCCCGGTGGACGCGCTCGCCCACGGTCGGCCAGGGCACCGCGGACCGTTCACGGCGTGTGACGGGCGCCGCGCAGAACAGGCCGGAGGACCTCGATGACACCTGGGTCGTCCACCGTGGACGGGATGGGTTCGTCGCGGCCGTCGGCGATGCCGCGCATGGTCTTGCGCAGAATCTTCCCCGAGCGGGTCTTGGGCAGGGCGGCCACGACCGCGACGTCCTTGAGTGAGGCGACGGCGCCGATGCGCTCGCGGACGAGCTGGACGAGTTCGGCCTCGACCTCGCCCGGTTCGCGCGCCGCGCCCGCCTTCAGGACGACGAAGCCGCGCGGGATCTGTCCCTTGAGTCCGTCGGCGACGCCGATGACGGCGCATTCGGCGACGTCGGGGTGGGCGGCCAGGGCCTCTTCCATGCTGCCGGTGGACAGCCGGTGGCCGGCGACGTTGATGACGTCGTCGGTGCGGCCCATGACGAAGACGTAGCCGTCGTCGTCGATGTGTCCGCTGTCGCCGGTGAGGTAGTAGCCGTCGTAGGCGGAGAGGTAGGAGGCGACGTAGCGGTTGTCGTCGTTCCAGAGCGTGGGGAGCGCGCCGGGCGGCAGAGGGAGTTTGACGACGATCGCGCCGTCGACGCCCGGGGGCACCGGCTCGCCCGCGGGGTCGAGGACGCGGACGTCCCAGCCCGGCAGGGGGCGGGTGGGGGAGCCGGGTTTGAGAGGGGCGACTTCGATGCCGGCCGGGTTGGCGACGATGGGCCAGCCGGTCTCGGTCTGCCACCAGTGGTCGATCACCGGGATGCCCAGGAGAGCGCTCGCCCAGTGATAGGTCTCGGGGTCGAGCCGCTCGCCGGCGAGGAAGAGATAGCGCAGATGGGAGAGGTCGTAGTCGGCGGTGAGCGTCCCTTTCGGGTCCTCCTTCCTGATCGCCCGGAAGGCGGTGGGCGCCGTGAACATGGTCTTGGCCCGGTATGCGGCCGCGACGCGCCAGAACTGGCCCGCGTCCGGGGTGCCGACCGGCTTGCCCTCGTACAGGACCGTCGTGGCGCCGGCCAACAAGGGGCCGTAGACGATGTACGAGTGCCCGACGACCCAGCCGACGTCGGAGCCGGTGAACATCGTCTCGCCCGGACCCACGTCGTAGACGGCACCCATCGACCAGTGCAGGGCGACCGCGTAGCCGCCGCCGTCACGCACGACTCCCTTGGGCTTTCCGGTCGTTCCGGACGTGTAGAGGATGTAGAGGGGGTCGGTGGCGGGGACGGGAACGCAGTCGGCCGGCGGCGCGGCGGCGACCAGGTCGGCCCAGTCGAGATCGTCGGGCCCCAACTCGGCACGTTCCTGCGGGCGTTGCAGGATCACGCTCTTCTCCGGCTTGTGGGCCGCGAGTTCGATCGCCTGGTCGAGCAGGGGCTTGTACGCGATGACGCGCTTGCCCTCGATGCCGCAGGACGCCGATACGACCACCTTGGGGGCCGCGTCATCGATACGGAGGGCGAGTTCGCGCGGGGCGAAGCCGCCGAAGACGACCGAGTGCACCGCGCCGATACGTGCGCAGGCCAGCATCGCGATCGCAGCCTCGGGGACCATCGGCATGTAGATGACGACACGGTCACCGTGGCCCACGCCGAGCTGCGCGAGCGCTCCCGCGAAGGCCGCCACCTCGTCCCTCAGCTGCGCGTAGGTGTAGGTGCGCCGGGTGTCGGTCACGGGCGAGTCGTAGACGAGCGCCGCCTGTTCACCGCGACCCGCTTCCACGTGCCGGTCGACCGCGTTGAAACAGACGTTGAGCCGTCCGTCGGGAAACCAGCGGTGGAACGGTGCGCCCGAGGAGTCCAGGGCGCGATGCGGAGCGACATCCCAATCGATGCCCTCCGCCGCCTTCAGCCAGAAGCTCTCCGGGTCTTCGGTACTGGAGCGGAAGACATCCTCGTACGTTCCCATCGCGCACTCCTTTGTGGCATCGAGGGGGCGGGCGTGTAGCGGCCCGCGGAATCCTGTCGGACACAAGCACCGTATGCCGGTCCGGCGTGGTCGAGCAGCATGCCGGAGACCGGTGGTCCGGTCACCGGCATCGCGGTGGTGCGGCGGCCTGGCTCACAGACCCCGCCGTCAGGCGCAGCTTCTGCTCAGGCGCCGAGGTGCTTGCGGAGCCACTGGCCCATCTGCTGGATCGCCTGGTCCACCTCGGGTACCCGCCCGGCGCCGAGGACGAACGAGTGCTGCCCCTCGGGCATCGGATGGACCTCGGACGTGACCTTGAATTCCGCGAGGCGGCGTCCGAGCTGGGCGCCGTCGTCGGCGAGGGTCTCGTACTCGCCGTAGTGGACGGCCGTGGGCGGCAGGCCGGTCAGGTCGGCGTTCTCGATGCTGATCTCGGGGGCGGTGAAGTCCACGGCGGGGTCCTGCAGCCAGGCTCCCCGGAAGAGCTCCAGTGTGGCCCGGCTGAGCATCTTGTCGTTCGCCTCGTTCGCGTCCACAGCCGGGTGCTGCAGGGTGAGGTCGGTCCAGGGGGAGACGCTGACGATCGCGCCGGGTGTGGCCTCGCCCTTGGCGATCAGACGCAGCGGCAGCATCACCGCGAGCGTGCCGCCGATCGAGTGGCCCGTGCTGCCGATGTTCCGCGGCTCGTAGCCCTGCGAGAGCAGCCAGCGGTAGGCGGTCTCGGCGTCGTCGAGCTGCGCGGGGTAGGGGTGCTCGGGCGCCAGACGGAAGTCCACGACGAGGGAGCGGGCGCCGGCCGCCTTCGCGATATGGCCCGCGGCCTTGCGGTCGGAGTGCATGGACGCGGTGACGGATCCGCCGAAGTGGAAGTGGAGCAGCGCCTTGTCGGGGCTGGCACCCTCGGGGATGGCCCACAGGGCCGGAACGCCGTTCGCGTCGACTTCGGCGTAGGTGACGCCTTCCGGCTCGGTCGACGCCTTGTGGTTCGAGTCGACGATGTCACGGATGACGGCCAGGTCGAGGCCCGGCGTCGACGACTTCGCGCTCACGCTCGCGAAGAACTCCGCGAACTCGTGTGCCTCTGGGCTTACTCCCATGGTGGTGCTCCTTCTCGGGCGGGGGCCGTGCCGGGTTCCCCCGTGGCAGCCGGGTCGATGTGCTGGGCATGACGCTACTGGCTGAGTATAGGAAAGTAAACTTAGGTGTCTGGAATCACCCTGTGGTTGCGAGGAGGTCCTCTTCCACGCATCGGCATGGGCCCCCGTCACGACTCGGAGGCGCCGAACTGCTCCATCGCCCGGCCCCCCGTGCGGTCCTGGGCGAGAGGGCACTCCGCGGGGGAACGGCATGGACGCCACGCCCTGCCAAGGGAAGGGCCAACGGGCGCGCGGGGTGTCGGCTCACCGGGCAGGAGAGTGAGATCAGCGGGGGTACACGGCACGTGAAAACCCCTTGGTCTTCATCTCGGGAGCAGTTCCTCGGCCCGTTCGGCGACTTCCTGTCGTAGGGCGGTCCACAGGACGCGTACGGCGGGGTGTGTCACGGCCTCACGGCGGACGGCCAGGGTGATGGGGAGCCGGATGTCGATCTCTTCGGCGAGCAGCCGGCGCAGCTGTGTCCTCCGCGTCAGAAAGGCCGGCAGGATGCCGATGCCGGCCCCCTGCTCGGTGGCTTCGAGCTGGGCGAAGACGTTCGTCGAGGAGAATGCCGGGGTCATCCCGGGAAGGTGGCGTTCGATGTCGAGGTCGCCGACCTGCAGCATCGACTCGATGTAGAAGATGAGCGGGTGCTCGCGCAGTTCGGCCACCGTCCGAGGACGGCCGTGCCGGGTGAGGTAGTCGTCGCAGGCGTAGAGCCCCAGCGTGTAGTCGGTGAGGTGCTCGGTCACCAGGCGGCTGCTGGAGGGAACGCCGATGACGAGAGCGAGATCGAAACCGGACGGGCGCAGGGCGAGCTGACGTGTCGCGGTGATGAGTTCGATCTGGAGCCGGGGATGCCGGCGGCGTACCCGTACGAGGGCGGGTGTGGCGAAGGCGGTGCCGAAGCCGTCGGGCGCGCTGACGCGGACCGTACCGTGCAGCGACGGCGAGTCCTGGCCCGCCACGGTGTCGACGACGCGGTCGATGGCCTCCTCGATCGCGCGCGCGTTCTCCGAGACGGCTCGTCCGATGTCCGTCAGCGTCCATCCCTCGGTGCCGCGCTCGATGAGACGCAGGCCGATGCTCTTCTCCAGCGCGGCGATGCGCCGTGACACGGTGGTGTGATCCACGCCGAGTGCGTCGGCGGCTGTCACCAGGCGTCCGGTACGGGCCACCGCGAGCAGGTAGCGCAGATCGTCGGCGCGGAGTCTGCGCGGATCAACGGGGTGAGGGGACCAGGCCGGCTGCGAGCCGGGGTTCTCGTTCGGCGAGCGGGGGTGCACGGTCCGACCGTATCTGCATTTCTGCACAATGACTGTGCGCTATTGGTGGTTGATCGCACACCGTGCCGGACCGCACAGTCGGGGCAGTGGGCGCCACACGCCCCCCGCTGTACTCGCCGAGAGGGCCGCCATGGTTGCCAGCCTTTCCCTTCCGCGGATCCTGCGCGTCGGCGGCGGTGCCGTCAGCGAGCTGGGCGACGTCGTCGTCGGGCTGGGCCTGCGCCGCCCGCTGCTGGTGACGGACGCGTACCTCGTCGGGACCGGTGCGGCGGAACGAGTGATGGCGACGATGAGGGATGCCGGACTGCGACCCCACCTGTTCGCCGGCACCGTCCCGGACCCGACGACCGATTCGCTCGACGCGGGCCTTGCCATGCTCCGGGGGCACGGGGCGGACTCGGTGATCGGGTTCGGCGGGGGCAGCCCGATGGACACGGCCAAGGCCCTCGGCCTGCTGGGAGTCCAAGGCGGCCGGATGCGGGACTACAAGGCCCCGCACATCAACCCCGGCCCGGCGCTCCCGGTGATCGCGGTCCCGACGACCGCGGGCAGCGGCTCGGAGGCCACCCAGTTCACCATCATCACCGACAGCGCCACGGACGAGAAGATGCTCTGTCCGGGGCCGGCGTTCCTGCCGGTCGCCGCCGTCGTCGACTTCGAACTGACTCTGTCGATGCCGGCCCGGCTGACCGCGGACACCGGCGTCGACGCGCTCACTCATGCCGTCGAGGCGTACGTGAGCCGCAAGGCCAATCCGTTCTCCGACGGCCTCGCCCTGAACGCCGTCCGGACCATCGGCCGGCACCTCCGCCGTGTCTACGCCGACGGGGGAGACATCGAGGCCCGCGAGGCGATGATGCTCGCCGCGACCCAGGCCGGCATCGCCTTCTCCAACTCCAGCGTGGCGCTGGTGCACGGCATGAGCCGCCCGATCGGCGCTCACTTCCACGTCGCCCACGGTCTGTCGAACGCGATGCTCTTCCCCGCGGTGACCGCGTTCTCCGCGCCCGCCGCCGAGAGCCGGTACGCCGACTGCGCCCGCGCCCTCGAAGCCGCCACCGACGGCGACAGCGACGCGTTGGCCGCCGATAAGCTCGTGGAGGCGCTCCGAGCCCTGTGTCAGGATCTTGAGGTGCCCACCCCGAAAGCCCACGGCATCGACAAGGACGAGTGGTTCCGCCTGCTGCCCCTCATGGCCGAGCAGGCGCTCGCGTCCGGATCCCCCGCCAACAACCCCGTCGTACCCACCGTGGACGAGATCCAGGATCTCTACGCGCAGATCTACGCCTGACACCTGGCGAGTGAGGAACGTGATGGCCACGACAGCCCAGGTCCGCGCGGACGGCGAGATGACGACCGATGACTGATACCACCGCTACGGTCGACATTCTCGCCGACGTCCACCGGGGCGTCGGCCGCATCCTCCTGAACCGCCCCAAGGCGCTCAACGCCCTGACGACAGACATGGTCGCAGCCATCGACCGCGTGCTCGCCGAATGGGAGGACACCCCGCTGTCCGCCGTCATGCTCGCCAGCACCAGCGCGAAGGCGTTCTGCGCGGGCGGAGACATCCGCACGATCCGCGAGCACAGCCTCGCCGGGGATGCCGAGGCCAGCGAGCGGTTCTTCGCCTCCGAATACCGGCTCAACGCCCGGATCGCCGAGTATCCCGTGCCGATCGTGTCGCTCATCGACGGCCTCTGCATGGGCGGCGGTCTCGGTCTGTCCGTCCACGGCAGCTTCCGCGTCGTCACTGAGAGCGCGGTGTTCGCTATGCCCGAGACCGCGATCGGGTTCTTCCCGGACGTCGGGGCCAGCTACTTCCTGCCGAGGCTGCCCGGGGCGATCGGTATGTACCTGGGACTGACCGGGCACCGGCTCGACGCGGCCGACGCCCTGTACACCGGCCTGGCCACGCACTTCGTTCCCGCGGACGGGCTCGACACGGTCGGGGATGCGCTGGCCGGCAACCCCGGCGACCCGGTGGACGTGGTCCTGAACCGCCTCGCCGGCCGTTCCCCGGTGGCGCAGAGCGGGCTGGCAGAGGTACGCGGGGACGTGGACTGGGCGTTCGGCGCGCCGACCCTCGGCGAGATCGAGAAACGCCTGGGCCACCTCGACACCCCGTGGGCTGCGGCCGCGTTGCTCGCCCTGGAATCGGCCTCGCCGCAGAGCCTGGAGATCACTCACGCCCTGCTGGCCCAGGGCAGGCAGCGCACGTTGCGCGAGTGCCTCGACGCCGAACTCGCCCTCACGCGCACGACCATCCGCACGCCGGACTTCCTGGAGGGCGTCCGCGCGGCCCTGGTCGACAAGGACCGCACTCCCACCTGGCAACGTGCGTCGCTCGGCGGACAGGGGCTGCCGTCCTGAGCGTGTCCGCCGTGAGCAGGACATTGCCTCGAGCATGGGGGCTGGTCGTGCAGGGGGCGCGCTGTAACGAGCAGGGAGTCGGGCACCGCCGACTGGGGTCCGGGAAGGTGGCGTTCGATGTCGAGGTCGCCGCCGTCTCGACTCGGACGCGCCGAACGGCTCCATCGCCCGGGCCCCTGAGGTCCCGGGCGAGTGGTCACGGAAGCGGGAGCAGAAGGCGCCATGCGTCAGTCACGCGTCCGTCGTGAGCTGCGAGTGCCGTCCTGTACGGCTCGCGAACAGCGCGCCACGCGGCTCTGTGCCGACCCGAGCCGTGGTCAAGCCTTGAACCCGTTGCGGGTGGGGACTGATCACGGCGGTCACGGCGGACGGACCACCTGCGTGAGTCCGCCCAGGTCGAGAGACGGGGATTTCCCGGGTCGGGCGAGACGCACCGGATGACCGTGCCGGACGGAGGGTCGGTGGCCGGCACGGTCTCAGCCGTTGTCGGGCACCATCGAGACCACGACCTTGCCGGCCTTGGTGCGGCCCTGCTCGACGTGCGCCATCGCCTCGAGTGTCTGGTCGAACGGGAAGGTGCTGTCGACGACCGGGCGGAGCTTCCCGCTGTCGTAGAGGGCGCCGAGCTTGCGGAGCTGGGAACCGTTGGCCTGCATGAAGAGGAACTCGTAGCGCACGCCCAGCGCCTTGGCCTTCTTCCGCACCTTGCGGCTGAGTACGTTCATGACCAGACCCATGAACGAGGGGGCGCCGAGCTGCTTGGCGAACGCGGCGTCCGGCGGGCCGACCACGCTGATGGCGAGGCCGCCGGGCTTCAGCACGGTCAGCGACTTCTCGAGGTTCGCTCCGCCCAGAGAGTCCAGCACCAGGTCGTAGCCGGACAGCACCTTCGAGAAGTCCTCCTTGGTGTAGTCGACGACGACGTCGGCGCCAAGGTCCCTGACCAACTTCTCGGTGTCGGTGTTCGTGGTCGTCGCCACCGAGGCGCCGAGGTGCTTGGCGAGCTGGATGACCGTCGACCCGAGGCCACCGGCACCGGCGTGGATGAGCACCTTCTGACCCGGCTTCACGTGGGCACGGTCGACGAGAACCTGCCAGGCGGCCAGGGCCACCAGCGGCACCGCGGCTGCCTCCTGGAGGGTCAGCGAGGCCGGCTTGGGCGCGACATCGTCCATGTCGATCGCGATGAACTCCGCGAAGCCTCCGATCCTCAGGTCACGCGGCCGGGCGTAGACCTCGTCGCCGACTTCGAAACCGCGTACGGCGGAGCCGACCCGCGTCACCACGCCGGCCACGTCGTGGCCCAGCACGAACGGACGCTTGTACTTGATGAGCTGCTTGAACTCCCCGTTGCGGACCATCTTGTCCAGCGGGTTGATACTGGCGGCGCTCACTTTGACCAGGACGTCGCGGTCTCCGACGGTGGGCTCGGGTGCCTCTGCGGCGCGCACGCCGTCCTTGCCGTACTTCTCGACGACGAATGCCTTCATGTCGGCCGCCTTCCTGTGCGGGTGTTTCGGTGCTGGATGTGATTGTTCGCGCAGGTTTCCTGCCGCGCTCGTTCCGCGCATGCGGCCGGGTTGATGTGCTGGCCACGACGCTACTTTCTGAGTATAGAAAAGTAAACTCAGGAGAGGTTAGAATCACCCTCATGGATGCGAGGACCGAAGTTCGTCACGACGCCGGCATGGATCCCCGTCTCGACCGGGACATGTCGAACTGCTCGATTGCCAGGACTCTTGAGGTGGTGGGGGAGAAGTGGACGATCCTGATCCTCCGCGAGGTCTGGTACGGCTCGTCCCGCTTCAGCGACTTCGAACGCGTCCTGGGCTGTCCTCGCAACCTTCTCTCGGCACGACTCCGGATGCTCGTGGAGGAAGGGATCCTGGCTACCGAGACCTACAAGGAGCCGGGCTCGCGGAGTCGGCCGAAGTACGTGATCACGCCCAAGGGCATGGATCTGGTCCCGGCCGTGCTGGGGCTGCTGCAGTGGGGTGACCGCTACCGCGCAGACCCGGAGGGCCCGGCCGTACTGGCGCGACACCGGGGCTGCGGCGCGCACGTCGACGCCCAGATCCGCTGCGAACGAGGCCACGCCGTGCAGGCGCAGGACATCGAGAGCGTCCCCGGCCCCGCGTTTCGTATGAGGCCCGCCGAGTGAGCTGAGCGCGGTTGCGCCCCATGCCCGTGGTGAACGCGATCTGCCGGGGTGTGCTCACTGCGTCTGGCCCGGCCTGGGGGAGGAGGGCCGTTGGTGCGGTTGCCGCAGCGGGACATGGAGCACCCGCGACGGTGGTGGACGGGGGAGCGGTACAGGGACGCGCAGGCGCGCATGTCCGCGCCGCAGAACGCACGCGCCGAATCTCGGCGGACAGGGGCAGATGGACGGCATCTTGGGCGATCGGTGCCAGTGCCAGTGCCAGTGCCGATGCCAGTGCCAGTGCCGGTGCCGGCGGCGGCTGCGGCGTCGGTGGCGACGGTCGTGGTGCCGCCCGGCTTCGGCCGTCCGTCGGTGATGGCTGTGGGCGAGGAGGGTCGGGCAGCCTCCGCTGCTGCTCAGGTGGGCACCTCGCCTCTGCACGTCCACGGCAGGTGACGTCGCCGGATGCGGGTAGTCGGCGTCAGCGGCTGTGAGTACGGCTCGGTTGACCGTCTCGCGCAGTTGTCCGTACGACGCCGAGGCGGCGGCAGTGGCGGGGTTCCGCAAGACGGGTTACGGGAGGTACGTCCTGCCCGGCGCACCGAAACCAACCCCCCTGACGGGCCCAACGACCGTTTATACGCGTGGCGTTGGGCCTGGCCTGCGCCCGGCCCCCGTCGCCGCGGGCGGCGGCGCCGAGGGTGGGGGTGACCTGGCCGCGAAGTCGGTGTCCAGGACTCCGGGTCAAGGGCTCTGTGGTGCGGTCAGGGCCTTGTGGGTCGACTCCAGGATCTTCTCCGACACCTCTGTGCCCGCCGTCGCCCGGGCAAGCAGGAGCGCGCCCACCAGCGTGGCCACCATCGGAAAACCGTCGTCGGCGTCGGTGGACATCCACGAGGCGAATTCCTGGACTCCGGCTGCGTACGTTTCGCGCACCTCCCCAGCGGTGGACTCGCGAGCCACGTCCCCCGCGAATCCCGCGGTGGGGCAACCGGTGCCGGGCTGGTCACGGTGTTCGGCCGACAGGTAGAAGTCGACGAGGGCGGCGCGCGCCGTGTCGTGATCGCCGTGATCCGTGTCGAACGACTCCAGGAGCAGGTCAAGGTCCCCGAAAGCGGCCTGAGCCGCCTCGGCGATCAGGGCCTCCTTGGAGGCGAACTGCTTGTAGAAGCCGCCCGTGGTCAGCCCGATGGACTTCATCAGATCGGCGACGCTGATGCCGTTCACGCCGCGCTCCCTGAAGAGCTGGGAGGCCGCGGCGACCGCGCGCCTGCGGTTCTCGATCGCTTGTGCTTGCGAAACGCGACTCATCAGTCACCTGCTCACGTTAGATAGTGAATTACATCTATCGTACGCGAAGTGTCGGGCGACCGGCCGTGGCGTACTGTCCCGACGGCTCCTCGGGTGTCTGGGTCCGTGCGCGGCAAGCCGAAGGTCCGTCGAGCCGGAGGCCGCGCTGCTCGCCCCATGGGGCCGCAGGTGATCCGACACCGCGGTGGCAGGCGGCTCGCGTCCTGCTCGGTGCGCCCGCAGTGTGCAGGTCCTTGTAGTGGGTCTCGCTCACCGAGACCGTGTGCCCGCGTGCTCGTCGTGAGGGCGGTACGCGAAACCGTCCACGGCGACCCTGCGCCCGAGGGGCCTCCGTCCGGGCCTGATCGGCCGTGATTCCCATAGCCCGCGTGCACGTTGAGCGGTCTCCGGCCGGGAGTGGTGGCTGACGGCGTCGGGGACGTTGACTGGACTGCGTTAGATATCTATCGTAATCTAAAGAGGGCTCGACGCTTTGCCCCCTACTCACTCGCCAGCCAGAAATGAGATCCACTCCATGACCACGCAGAACAAGACCGCTGTCGTCACCGGCGCGTCCGCCGGCCTGGGTGCCGCCTACGCACAGCGGCTCGCCGACCGGGGCTACGACCTGATCCTGGTGGCCCGGAACGCTGCGCGGCTGGAAGCGCTGGCGTCGGACATCCGGAGCCGCACGGGCCGTGCGGTGGACGTCATCACCGCCGACCTCACCGATGCGGCGCAGATCTCCGTGGTCGAGGAGCGTCTGCGGACCGACGAGAGCATCGAGGTACTGATCAACAACGCCGGCGGGGGGCTGTTCACCCCGCTCGTGGCCTCCGATGTGGCGGCCTCCGAGGCACTGATCAACCTCAACGTGACCTCGCTGACCAGGCTGACCACCGCGGTCCTGCCGGGTCTGACGGCCCGAGGGCACGGCACCGTGGTGAACGTCTCCTCTGCGCTGGCACTCAACATCCTGCCCGTCAGCGCCGTCTACAGCGGCACCAAGAGCTATGTGCTGACGTTCACCCAGGCCCTGCAGCAGGAACTCGCCGAAAGCCCCGTCGTGGTGCAGGCCGTGCTGCCGGGCGCCGTCCGCACGGAATTCTGGGACGGCTCCGGCGCTGACCTCGAGGCGTTTCCCGAGGAGTGGATCATGAGCGCGGACGACGCCGTCGACGCGGCGCTCGCCGGCCTCGACGCCGGGGAGCCCGTCACCATCCCGTCGCTGCCGGAGATCAGTGACTGGGAGTCGTTCGAGAAGGCGCGTCAGACACTCGTCCCGAACCTGTCGCAGCGGGTCCCTGCCGCTCGCTACCGCGGCTGACTGCCGCTCCGACTCCGGTGCGGGAGTCCCTTTGTGACAACCGCACGGCAGATGCTGCACACCACCGATGGGTCCTCCGGCGTCCGGGGAAGACCAAGCACTCGGCGCCCTCCCCTTGCATGAACAGCGGGGCCCCAGCACTGCAATGACGGCGGCCATGTGCGCGGCAAGCCCGTCCGCACCGTCGACTGCCCCTCCACGCGGTCTGCCTTCCACGTGAAGGTCACCGAGCCCATCCGGCCGGTCGCCGCATACGTGTGACGCGCGGGGCAGCCCATCACGCCGCCGCTCTCTCACCCCTTCATTTCGCACCCTTCATTTGAGGAATCACCATGTCGAACGCCATGTGGAACCCGACGACCGTCGGGGAGATCCCCCTGCCGCACCGGCTGGCGATGGCCCCCATGACGCGCAACCGGTCCACCCCGGGCGGCGTGCCGACCGAGCTGAACGCCGAGTACTACGCCCAGCGCGCCTCGCACGCCCTCATCATCACCGAGGGCACCCAGCCCAACGCCGACGGCCAGGGCTACCCGCTCACCCCCGGCATCTACACCGAGGACCACATCGCCGGCTGGCGCAAGGTCACCGACGCCGTACACAAGGCCGACGGACGCATCGTCATCCAGCTCATGCACGCCGGACGGATGTCCCACCCCGACAACACCCCCCACCACCGGCAGCCGGTCGCCCCCTCCCCGGTCCAGCCGGCGGGCACCATGTTCACCGCGTCCGGGCTCCAGGAGATGCCGGTACCTCGCGAACTGTCGACCGCGGAGGTTGCCGCCACGGTCGACGACTTCCGGCGCGCCGCCGCGGCCGCCATCGCGGCAGGCGCCGACGGCGTCGAGATCCACGGCGCCAACGGGTACCTCGTGCACCAGTTCCTCGCCGACAACACCAACCAGCGCACCGACCGCTACGGCGGCTCCCTCGAGAACCGCATCCGCTTCGCCGTCGAGGTCGCCACCGCCGTGGCCGAGGAGATCGGAGCCAGCCGCACCGGCCTGCGGATCTCTCCCGGCAACCCGTTCAACTACATCGCCGAGAGCGACACCCACGACCTGTACCCGGCACTCGTGCGTGCCCTCGCCCCGCTCAACCTCTCCTACCTGCACATCGGTCACGGCGGCGACGACGACCTTCTGCGCACCCTCCGCAAGCTGTGGCCGACCACGCTGGTTCTCAACCGGGCCGGCACCGACATCGCCACCCGCGCGAAGGACATCGAAGACGGCCTGGCCGACGTCGTCACCGTCGGCGTCCTGGCACTCGCCAACCCCGACCTGGTCGAGCGCGTACGCACCGGCGCGCCACTGAACACCCCTGACGCCGCCACGTTCTACGGCGGCGGCGAGGCCGGCTACACCGACTACCCCACCCTCTCCGCCTGACGAGCCCCATTCTCTCCGCCTGAGAAACCCCGGCCATACCGGTCCTCGCGGGCCGGTATGCCACATGGCCCCAATGGAGGTACCAAGTGTCTGAGCACGCGGCTGTTGAACTGAGCCCGGAAGCGATCGAGTTTGAGAACTTTGTGGCCGGACTGGTGATTCCCGAGTCCGAGGTGGATGCGATTCGCACCCGGTCGGAGCTCGTCCATCTCACGACCCGGGAGCCGGAAGGCGTCACCTACCGGGAGGTGGACGCGGGGGGCGTGCTGGGAATCTGGTGCGAACCCGGCGACGCCAACACCGACTACGTCCTCCTGCACAGTCACGCCGGGGGCTCCGTCGTGTCGTCGGCACACGTCGACCGAAAGCTCGCCGGCCACATCGCCAAGGCCGCCGGGGCCCCCGTACTGGTCCTGGACTTCCGGCGTGCACCGGAACACAAGTACCCGGCCCAGGTCGACGACGCGGAGGCGGCCTTCAACTGGCTGCTCTCCGAAGGGTATGAGCCGGGGAACATCATCACCATCGGCCACTCGATCGGCGGGTTCATCGCCGTCGCCCTGGCGCTTCGCCTGCGCGACAAGAAGCAGCCCCTGCCCGGCGCCATCGTGTCGATCTCCCCCTGGTGCGACCTCGAGATCGCCAACGAGACCATCGAGGCCAACGCCGAGACGGACAAGATCCTCAGCAGGGGGTTGCTGGAGTTCTTCCGGGAATCCTGGATCGGCGGCACGGGCATCGAGTTCACGGACACCCGGATCAACCTGAACCGGGCGGACCTGACCGGTCTGCCCCCGACCCTCGTCTCCTGGGGCACGTACGAGGTCCTGGCCGGCGAGGACGAGGAGTTCGCCGCCCGCGTCAAGGACGCCGGAATCGACACGGCGACCGTGGTCGTCCAGGGAGGCCAGCACTCGTACGTCTACGGTGCCGGCCGGATTCCGGAGACCGACGCCGCCATCGCACAGATCGGCGCCTGGGTCCGGGAGAAGACCAAGATCTGACCGGGCGGTACGAGCTCGACAGCTGGAGGACTCGCGCACCTGCCGGACCGGGACGGGGGACGGACGCCGACACGGCCGGCGGCGGCGCGCAGGTCCGCTGCGCACGCGACCTCGCCGCGGTCCGGCAGGCGACGGTCCGGACGGCCGACCACGAAGGCGTGGGGCTGCGCGCGCGCATCACAGCGCGCGCAGCTCGACGCCTTCGGTCGCGTCCGGGCCATGGACCCGTCACGTCCGGTCGGCAGCGACAGTGGCATGACAGTGACGTCGCAGCCGTCGGCGAGGTACTCCCGGGCTGCGGCGGCCGATGCCAACGTCGCAGTCCAGTCGGCGAGCCTCCCCCCTGACCCGCCACCGGCAAGATCATGAAACGTGAACCGGCCTGAGCGGATCGGTCGCTTCGCGGCTGAAGCGACCGACCGCTCTGGCGATATCGCGAGTCATGCCAAGGCATCCATCCCCGCCGAAGGGCCGTCGGCAGCCGTGCCCCGGCATGCCCGACCCGGGCGGCAGGAGTGGGTTCGTGTTCGACACCGTTCTCCACAGTCGAAGACCCGGTCCAGCGGTCGTACCCCTCGTGCACATCCCGCCACGGAGCATATGTCCCGGTCCGACACCGCATGTCGTCGATCAACTGCCGACGCGTCCATACCGGTGTCCACCCCGGCTTCTTGCGCAGCGGTAGCAACGATGCAAGCCGCGCCCGCCCGCTGGCTACTCGGTAGCTCACCACGCCCCAAAAGGCGTGATCACTCCTGGGGCTGCGCGACGGAGTTCTCTTCGCCAGCGCCCAGTACGTCGATGCCCCCCGAACCCGTCGACCGCCTTTCGACCGCGGGGCCGGAGTCCTACTGGCCACATCGACATCGAGGCACGTCATCAGGGTGGTTTCTCGTCGTTCGGGCGATCTGTCGCCGTACCAGGCGGCAGGACGCAACCCGCGCTATCCGATCGCGGTGTGAGAACGGCCCCCGTTGCGGTAATTGACAGGGTACTTCTGTGCTCCATAACGTACCCACATTCCGGGGGCCCACCCCGCCAGCTCAACGAGGAGCGCCGATGCAGCACGTATACGACATAGATGTCCGGATTCCGATGCGTGACGGCGTAGCCCTGGCCGCCAACGTGTGGCATCGGGCCGAAGGGGCTGGTCCGACGCTGCTCGTGCGCCTCCCGTACGGCAAGGACCTGCTCGGCATCACCCATGAGTCCATGCCCGGCTTCCTCGCGTTGCTGGAGGCCGGCTACGCGCTGGTGGTGCAGGACTGCCGGGGCACCCACCGCTCGGAAGGCGAGTTCGTTCCCCATATGGCCGACCGGGCGGACGGCGAGGACACCGTGGCCTGGGTCGCCGGCCAGCCGTGGTCGGATGGCACGGTGGGTATGTACGGGCCGTCCTACCTCGGGATGGTCCAGTGGGAAGCAGCCGCCACCGGCGCCCCGGCCCTCAAGGCGATCGCGCCGACCTTCACCTCGATCGACAACTACGAGGCGCCCTGGTTCTCGGCGGGCGGGGCGCTGTCGCTGAGCCTGGTCACGTGGTGGAACGCCATGATGTACATGGCCGACGCGCAGCGTTCCCTCGCGGCCGGCGAGGGCACTGTGTCCCAGCTGCAGCAGCTCGGTCAGGCGGCGCTGTTTCCCGAGTCTCTCAATGATGTGCTGCCGACGGCCGAGGTTCCGGTCCTGGCGGCGTACGGGAAGTGGTGGGACGACTGGATGGCCCACCCCGCCCACGACGGGTACTGGGACGCCATGGAGCTCACGCCCGAGCTCAAGAACGTCACCGTCCCGGCGCTCAACATCGGTGGCTGGTACGACCTCTACATCGGGCAGACCGTTCGCACCTACACCACCGCCCGTCGGAAGGCAGGCAGCGCGCAGGCACGCGCAGGGCAACGGCTGATCATCGGTCCGTGGGATCACATGTCCACGAGTGGCGTCTACTCCGACCGCTCCTTCGGTCCGTTGGCCAGTGCCCAGGTGATGGGCCTGTCCGGCCTGCATGTGAAGTTCTTCGACCGCTGGGTCCGGGGTGACACCGCCGCTCTGGACGGCGTGGCGCCCGTGAAGATCTTCGTCATGGGCATCGACCAGTGGCGCGACGAGCAGGAGTGGCCGCTGCCCGACACGACGTGGACCGACTTCCACCTCACCAGCGCCGGCCACGCCAACACAGCAGACGGCGACGGCGTGTTGACGACCGAGCCGCCGAGCAGCGTGGAGCACGACACCTACCTCTACGACCCGCGCCGCCCGGTCCCCACGGCCGGCGGGGCGTGCCTGCCGATGACGCCGGGGTTCGGCGGTCCGGTCGACCAGCGGACGGTCGCCGGCCGCGAGGACGTCCTGTGCTTCGCCGGCCCCGTGCTCGAGGAGCCCGTCGAGGTCACCGGTCCGGTCAGCCTGACCCTGTTCGTCTCCTCCTCGGCGGTGGACACCGACTTCACCGCCAAGCTCGTCGACGTCTTCCCCCACGGCCAAGCGATCAACCTGTGCGACGGGATCCTGCGCGCCCGCTACCGAGGAGGCCTCGCCACGGAAGAACTGATGGACCCCGGCACGGTCTACGAGATCACCGTCGACATGACCGCCACCTCGAACGTGTTCCTTCCCGGTCACCGCATCCGCGTGGACGTATCCAGCAGCAACTTCCCGCGCTACGACCGCAACACCAACACCGGAGGCGTCATCGCCCAGGAGAGCGAGGAGCAGATGATCCCCGCGGTCAACCACATCCATCACGGGCCGAACCACCCCAGCCGTCTGGTCCTGCCGATCATCGACCGGAAGGACCAGCGATGAGCGCCGCCGACCGGGTCGCCGACCTGACCGAGACATACGCGGCTCCGTCCGTCAACGTGGCCTGGCTGCTGTGCGACCAGCACCCCGCCGACCGCGTCGCGTTCACGGTCGTCGACGGCGCCGGTGAGCCTTCCCCGCTGACGTTCGGAGAGCTCGCCGCGGACTCCCACCGCTGTGCGCGGGCACTGCAGGGGCTCGGCGTCGGTCCGGGTGACAGGGTGGCGACCCTGATGGGCAAGAGCACCGACCTGGTCACCGTCATCCTGGCGATCTGGCGGCTCGGCGCGGTCTACGTCCCGCTGTTCACCGCGTTCGCGCCCCAGGCCATCGCCCTGCGCCTGGAAGGCTCGGGTGCGCACGTGGTGGTCGTCGACCCGGACCAGCGCCACAAACTCGACCCGGGCCCCGACATGCCGGACGACCCTCAACGCCGCGTCGTCGTCACCGGAACCGCCGCCTTGCGCGGTGACGCCCTGCTGGCCGACCTCGTCGCGGCCGCGTCGCCGGAGCCGGTGCCCGCCGTCACCACGAGCGGGGACGGACCGCTGGTGCACATGTTCACCTCCGGCACCACCGGCAAGCCCAAGGGGGTCGTCCACCCCGTCTCCTACGTCGCCGGATGGCAGGTCTACCTGGAGTACGGCCTCGGCGTCACCCCGGGGAGCAGCTACTGGTGCGCCGCCGACCCCGGCTGGGCCTACGGGCTGTACGCCGCCATCGTCGCTCCGATGGCCGCAGGCATCCCCAGCCTGCTGCTGTCCGGCGGGTTCTCCCCGGAGACGACCTGGCGCACCCTCGTCGACCACCAGGTCACCGACTTCGCCGCCGCCCCGACCGTGTACCGGGGACTGCGCTCCTCAACGGTGCCGGTGCCGCGAGGGCTGCACCTGGAACGGGCGTCCAGCGCGGGGGAGCCACTGACTCCCGAGGTCAACGAATGGGCCGGCTCGGCGCTCGGCCTCGCCGTGCACGATCACTTCGGCCAGACCGAGGTCGGCATGCCGTTGGCCAACCACCACCATCCCGAACTCGCCCGCCCCCTCAAGGCCGGATCGATGGGCCGGCCGCTGCCCGGCTGGAGCCTCACCGTCCTGGCCGACGAGAAGGACGAGCCCGCCGAACCAGGCGTGCTCGGCCGGGTCGCGATCGACGTCGCCGCCAGCCCGCTGATGACCTTCAGCGGCTACCAGCTCCCAGGGCAGAGCGACGCCAAGTTCACCGCCGACGGCCACTGGTACCTCACGGGCGACGCCGGACGCATCGACGCCGACGGCGACTTCTTCTTCTCCTCCCGCGACGACGACGTCATCATCATGGCCGGCTACCGGATCGGGCCGTTCGAGATCGAGAGCGTCCTCGCCCAGCACCCCGCCGTCGCCGAGTGCAGCGTCATCGGCGCACCCGACGACGTCCGCGGCGAGGTCATCGAGGCGTACGTCGTCCTCCGCGACGGCCACGACCCCTCGCCGGAACTGGCCACCGAACTCCAGCTGCTGGTCAAGACCCGCTACGCCGCCCACGCCTACCCGCGCACGATCCACTTCATCGACGCCCTGCCCAAAACGCCCAGCGGCAAGACCCAGCGCTACCTGCTGCGCAGCCGCCGACGCACCGAACTCGCCGCCCCGGAGCCACGTTGACCGGCATCGAACCTCTGCTCGTCGAGCAACGCGGCACCGTCCGCTGGCTGCTGCTCAACCGCCCGGAGCGGCGCAACGCCCTCGACGTCTCCCTCATAGAAGCCCTGGACAAGCAGATCACCAGCGCCGAGGCCGACCCCGGCACAGCGGTCATCGCCGTGGCAGGCAGGGGGCCGAGCTTCTGTGCCGGCGGGGACTTCCACCAGTTCCTGGAGCTGCACGACAGGGGCGACAACCCGGTCGACTTCCTGACCGACGTATCGGCCTGCTTCAGCCGCATCGCGGCCAGCCCGAAACCCTGGGTCGCCGTGCTGCACGGTCACGCCGTCGCCGGGGGCCTCGAACTCGCGCTTGCCTGCGATGTCGTCGTCGCCGCCGACACCACCCTCATCGGCGACGGTCACCTCAACCGGCGGCTGGTACCGGCCGGCGGGTCAAGCGTCCGGCTTCCCGGTGCGGTCGGACGCGGACTGTCGCGCTGGCTCCTGCTCACCGGCGAACTGCTGCCCGCGACCTCCTTCGCGCACACCGGCTGGATCCACGCGATCGTGCCCGAGGCCGACCTCGACGCCACCGCCACCCGCGTCTGCCGGCAACTGGCCGACCAGAGCAGCCCCGCCCAGCAACAGCTCAAGACGCTGCTGCACCGGATCGACGGCATCCCCACCGAGCACGCCCTGCGCGAGGAACTGGCCACCTTCGCCGACAACTGGACGGCAAGCTCCGTGGCCGACGCCCTGCGGGCCTTCCTCACTCCCCGGACCACGAAAGCAGACACCAAGTGAATCGCTACCACGGACGCGTCGTCGCCATCACCGGCGCCGCCCAAGGCCTCGGCTTCGCCATGGCGACCCGGTTCGCCGCAGAGGGCGCCACCGTCGCGCTGGCCGACGTCAACGAACAGGCCCTCACCGACGCCGCCCGGACCATCGCCAACGCCCACGACGCGAAACTCCGCACCGACCGGGTGGACGTGACCGACTCCGCCCAGGTCGATGCCTGGATCGCCGGTGTCACCGCCGATCTCGGCCGCCTTGACGTGCTGGTCAACAACGCCGGCATCATCCGCGACAACCGAGTCGAGGACATCACCGACGACGACTGGCACGCGGTCATCGACGTCAGCCTCACCGGCGGCTTCCACTGCGCGCGCGCCGCGTTCGGCCCCATGAAACGCCAGGGCTACGGACGCATCATCAGCTTCTCCTCCATGTCATGGCGCGGGAACTTCGGCCAGACCAACTACGTGGCCGCCAAGGCCGGCATCGTCGGTATGACCCGCACCCTCGCGCTGGAGGGCGCCCGCCACGGCATCACCGCCAACGCCATCGCCCCCGGCCTCATCGACACACCCATGCTCGCCTCCATGAACGCCCCCGCACGCGACAAACTCACGAACAAGGTCCCGATGCGCCACACCGGCACGCCCGAGGACATCGCCGAAGCGGCAGCCTTCCTCGCCGGCGAGGCCGCCGGCTACATCACCGGCATCGTCCTGGACGTGGACGGCGGCCTCTCCATCGGATCCTCGATCCGGTAACCGCGAACCCGGCGGACGAGCAGGTGATCAGCCGCCGCATCGGCATACGTCGTCCGGCTGCTCGGTGCGAGGCGATCGTCGAAACAGTCACACAGCCGATCCGGTTCGCGGGTGTGCGAACACATAGTGGTCTCGAGGCGGTCCCTGGGACCGGGGGGTACCGATGCAGGGTGTGCTCGTCACCGCGTTCACGGGTCCCGAGGCCCTGGTCGTACGAGAGCTTCCGGAGCCGGAGGCCCAAGAGGGCCAGTCAGTGAACGCGGCTGCCCCGGCGCTGTCGGGCGGGGCGCCCCGGGTGCGGTGCAGAGGGACCTCGCCGATGAGCTCCTCCAGGGACTCGCCGCGTCTCCAAGCCTGGGTACGTTAGCCGGTACGCTGGCAGCTGCTTTGTTTTCGCCACGAGGGCCGGTCTTCCGGTCCGGGCGACCGGAACGCCACGTCAGGCGGAGACGCTCATGGGGGATTGTTGCGGTGACGGCCCAACCAGACTCACGCGACCGACGCCCGCGCCGAACGGCGCGCAGGCGGGTCGTCGACACTGGTCGGCGGGACGAGCTGCTGCGCCAGGTCGAGGCGATCATCCTGACCGAAGGCTTCACCGCAGTGACCATGGATGAGCTCGCCCAGCGACTGGGGTGCTCCAAGGCGACGCTGTACAGCCTTGCCTCCACGAAGGAACAACTGGTGCTGGCGGTCACCCGCGCCTTCTTCCGGGACGCGACAGCCGAGATCGAACAGGCTGTCCAGGCCGAACCCGACCCCCGGCAGCGGATCCGGGTCTACCTCGCCGGCGTGGGCACGGCCATGCGCCGGCATTCCCACGCCTTCTACGACGACATGGTCGGTTACGAACCGACGGCGCAGATCTACCGCAAGAACTCCGCCGCCGCGGCGCAGCGGGTCCACGAACTGATCGAGGAGGGCGTGCAGAGCGGCGTTTTCCGCGCGCTCAACGGCCATTTCGCCGCCCAGGTCGTGGCGGTCACCATCGACGCGGTCCAGTCGGGGGCCCTCCTGGAGCGGACCGGCCTGACCGCAGGCGACGCCTTCTCCGAGCTCGGGGACCTCCTGCTGGACGGGCTCAGCTCGGGGCAGGGCACATCCGAGTCCGGTTCCACACTCGTCAGCTCGCCCCGGGGTCACGTCTCCGGGCCCAGGTGAGGCCCGCCTGCGGCGAACTGGGCTGCCGACAGGCGCGTAACCAGGGGCCAACGGCGGCGGAGTGCCCGGCACTCGACTGATCTCTCACCCCTGCCCGGCCCGCGACCGCGAGGTCGTCGGCTCATGTCCGGAGTCGGGCGCCTGTTGCCAGCCGGGCGGTGACTTCCCGGGGGGTGAGGGTGGAGTGCTCCGCGGAGCACTCGACGACGACGCGGACCGGGGCGTCGCACTCGGTGTGGCGGACGTCCAGTACGGGGCCCTCGGGGCCGAGGGTGTGTGCCTCGCCCCACTGGCTGAGCGCCATCAGGACGGGCCACAGGTCCCAGCCCTTGCGGGTCAGGCGGTACTCGTTGCGGGAGCGGCTGCCGGGCTCCTGGTAGGGGACGGTCTTCAGGATGTCGGCCGAGGTCAGCTTGCGAAGGCGGTCGCTCAGGACGGCTTCCGACAGGCCGATGTGGCGGTGGAAGTCGTCGAAGCGGCGGACGCCGTTGACGGCGTCACGCAGGATCAGCAGCGTCCATTTCTCCCCGATCACGTCGAGCGTGCGCTGGACGGGGCAGTTCTCCGTGCTCGCCTCAAGCCACTCCATTCCGCCATGGTAAGGCCCTGCCTTCGCCATTGACAGTCAGGTGAGCAGAAGCCTAGCTTCGCTTGGAAAAGTCAGCTGACAGGCAGAGGGAAGGCGCTGGGTCGTGGGGCGAACGCGTACGTATCAATGGGACGATCCCGCGATCTCGGCGGAGGCCGCCGGGCGCATGGCCGGCATCGACTTCCTGCGCGAGGTGCGAGCGGGGCGGCTGCCGCGGGCGCCGATCAGCCACACCGTGGACTTCACCCTGGACGAGGTGGAGCCCGGCAGGGCGGTCTTCTCGCTGACGCCGGGCGAGGAGCACTACAACCCGATCGGCAGTGTGCACGGCGGCATCTTCGCCACTCTGCTCGACTCGGCGGCGGGCTGCGCCGTCCAGTCGACTCTTCCGCAGGGCATGGCGTACACCTCGCTCGACCTGACGGTGAAGTTCCTGCGGCGGATCACCGTGGACACCGGCACGGTGCGCGCCATCGGCACCCTCATCAACAAGGGCCGTCAAACCGCCCTCGCCCAGGCCCAGTTGGTTGACGCGAAAGATCGTCTCCTCGCCCACGCCACCAGTAGCTGCCTGCTCTTCCCGGTGGTGCCCGCGCCCTGAACCTCGACGGGCTGTTTCACGGTCCGCACCGGGGGACGCTCCCGACTGCGACTGCGACTGCGACTGCGACTGCGACTGCGACTGCGACCACGACTTCGGCTGACGGCCATACCACCGCACGTACGCCTCAACTCGCCACGACCGAATGCGGCAAGCCGCGGGTCCGTACGCTGCCGCGGCCCGCGGCATTCCTGGTACCGCGTACCCGCCGTCCCTGGCGCGATCCGAAGGACTTCGAACCCCATGAGCACCGGCACCGGATCTGGCAGTGTCCCCGTCCACGACTCCGCGCCCGCCGGGCGGCACAGGAGTGAGAAGGTCATCGTCCTGGCGCTGAGCCTCGCCGCCATGATCGTGTCGATGATGCTGACGCTGGTCGTGCCGATCCTGAGCCTGATCCAGAAGAGCCTGCACACCACCGCCGCCAACGCCAGTTGGGTCACCACCGCCACCCTGCTGTCCGCCGCTGTGTTCACACCCCTGCTCGGCCGCTTCGGCGACCAGCACGGCAAGAAGCCCACCCTCGTCGGGGTCATGCTGGTGCTGATCGCCGGCACCGTACTGGCGGCCACCACGCATTCCCTGCTGTGGCTGATCACCGGCCGGGTGCTGCAAGGCGCCGCCACCGCGATCTTCCCTCTCTCCTTGTCCATCCTGCGCGAGGAGATCCGTCCGCAGAAGCTCCCGGCGGCGCTGGCGATGGCCAGTGGAGCGTTCGCGTTCGGCAGCGGCATCGCCCTGGTCGCCGCCGGTCTGCTCACAGCGGGTTCCCACCCCTGGCCACCACGCATTCCCTGCTGTGGCTGATCACCGGCCGGGTGCTGCAAGGCGCCGCCACCGCGATCTTCCCTCTCTCCTTGTCCATCCTGCGCGAGGAGATCCGTCCGCAGAAGCTCCCGGCGGCGCTGGCGATGGCCAGTGGAGCGTTCGCGTTCGGCAGCGGCATCGCCCTGGTCGCCGCCGGTCTGCTCACAGCGGGTTCCCACCCCTGGCCACCACGCATTCCCTGCTGTGGCTGATCACCGGCCGGGTGCTGCAAGGCGCCGCCACCGCGATCTTCCCTCTCTCCTTGTCCATCCTGCGCGAGGAGATCCGTCCGCAGAAGCTCCCGGCGGCGCTGGCGATGGCCAGTGGAGCGTTCGCGTTCGGCAGCGGCATCGCCCTGGTCGCCGCCGGTCTGCTCACAGCGGGTTCCCACCCCGACTATCGCAGCGTGTTCTGGCTGGCCACCGGGCTCGCCCTCATCGTCCTCGCCGCTGTTCTGACGCTGGTCCCGGCCACCCGTCACGCGACCGGCGGCCGCACCGACATCCTCGGCACCCTCACCCTCGCCGCGACTCTCGTGTCGCTTCTGCTGCCGATCACCCAGGGACACGAGTGGGGCTGGTCCTCACTGAGCACGATCGGCTGCTTCGCCGGTGCAGCCGCCATGGGCGCCGTTTGGGTGCTGGTCGAGCGGCAGGTGCCGGAACCGCTGGTCGACATGCGGATGTTCGTCCACCGGCCGGTGCTCTTCGCCAATCTCGCCGGGCTCCTGGTCGGCTACGGCACGTTCGTGCTCATCATCGGCGTGTCCTACCTGGTCCAGATGCCGTCGAGGGTCGCGGGATACGGATTCGACGCGAGTGTGCTGCGCGCATCGGTGGAGTACCTGCTGCCCAGCGCTGTGGTGTCGCTGCTCACCGCGCCGGTCGGCGGACAGTTGGTTCGCCGCCACGGTCCGCGGGCGGTCCTGGCGCTGGCCTCGGCGAGCGGCACGGCGGGCTTCGCCTGGCTCGCCCTGGACCACGGCCGCACTCTGTCGGTCGTCGGAGCAGGCGCCTTCGTGGGTGCTGCCATCAGTCTGGCTTACGCGGCCATGCCGGCGATCATCGTGGCCGCCGTGCCGCAGCGCGAGAGCGGCATAGCCAACGGCATCAACTCCATCTCGCGCTCCACCGGCGGCGCCATCGGCAGCGCGGTGATCACCACCGTGCTGGCCTCCGAGAGCGTCGCACACCTCCCCGCAGGCTCCCCGGCAGTGCCCGCCCAATCGCAGTTCACCCTCAGCTTCGTCCAAGCCGGCGCGGCCTTCGCGCTGATAGCGCTGGTCGCCTGGTTCGGCCTGCGGCACATCCAGATGGCACAGCACCACGCCGTCGAAGCGTCCGGGGATCGGGTTGCCGTGACCGGGTCCGAGTCCGAGGTGCTGCCCGGGGGCAGGTAGGAGGCCCGTCCGGAGCCCTGGCGCGGTGACGTCAGAAGAGGGCTGCTCTGACGTCACCGCGGGCACCGTCATTGCGGATCCTGCCCAGATGGGCGAAGGCGTCCGCCTGCTCATGCCGCCGCGGCGAGACGGTCGAAGCGGGTTGGGCGAGGCCGTGACGCGGGCGGTCGGGCAGCGGTCGGTAGCGCAGTCTCCCCAGAAGGCACGGGTAGGGATGCCACCCGGACCGGCGGCCTCGCAGCAGCGGAGCTCCCACCGCACCGGTCGCGTGCGCAGTGGCGAACATGCTTCCCGGTCCTCATGTGAGTACGGTCATAATTTCAATCTTGGTCGGACCCTTGTTCGCGGACTTGCCCCCTGCTTATTGTCGTAGGGTCGTAATGTAAAAGGCTCAACGAGCGTGCGGACGCAGCGTCCTGTGAACCCGCCGGCCGAAGAAGCCCAGCATCTCTCTCAGTCGAAAGGGACTTCCCATGGAGTCGCTGGTCTTGTCGAAGCCGACGCCTGGGGCAGCGGACGAGGCGCTGGGTGCGGAACGGACGGGCACCGACACGGCCGCGGCGCGACGGAACCAGAGCGCCCCCGGTCCCCTCGGCTCCTTCGCCCGGTTCGTCCTGTTCGGCGGTGGTGTCGGGGTCGCGTCCAGTACTGCCGTGGCAGGGCTCGCGGGACTGATGCCCTGGGCTGTGGCGAACGCTGTGATCACCGTCGCCTCGACTCTCCTCAGTACGGAGCTCCACGCACGCTTCACCTTCGGGACAGGGCATGCCGGATGGCGCCAGCACTGGCAGTCCGCGGGATCGGCCACGGCCGCCTACGTGGTGACCTCCGCCGCGGTACTCGTCCTGCACCTCGTGCAGCCGTCGGCCGGAGTTCTCTACGAGCAGGTCGTCTACCTCACCGCCGCCGCACTCGCCGGCATCGGGCGCTTCCTGGTGCTGCGGGTGTTCGTCTTCGCCGGTGGCCGGACCCGGACCACGGTGCGGGCCATGAGCCCGGCGCCGGTACGGGAAGCTGGCGCCAAGGTGTCCTTGCTCTTCCCGGTACCGGCGCTGTGAGTGAAAAGTCCGGCGGCTGGGCGCCGAGCGGAATGCCGGCCCGTGGGGTCGGGGATCGCGCGGGCCCGCGCTCGGAGGCGCGGGCCCGCGTTTCGAGCCGGAGGGCCACTGCCATCGGCGGGTGAGCCACACGATCCGGTGTATGCCAGGCATGGCTCTGTCCATCGACGACGGACCGGATGCCCTCGACGGCGCAGGCGCGGGGCGTGCTGGACGGGGCGCGAAGCTCAGGCGGGGGCTGGGGTGCCGGCCGGAGCATCTCCTGGGTCCAGGTCGGCAGCCGGGCCGCCGGTCTTGCGTCGGCTGGGCACCAGGAACGCCAGCGCCGCCGCCACGACGAGCGCACCGGCGCCGAACCAGAGCGCCGGGATCAGTCCGTCCACGAACCGGGAAGCGGACTCGTAGCCTCCCTGGGCGGAGAAAATGGCCGCCAGGGACGCGACGCCGATGGCGCCGCCGACCTCGCGGATGGCGTTGTTGGCGCCGGAGGCGATGCCCTCTTCCTCCGGGTGGACGGTGCTCATGACGAGGCTGGCGGTTGGGGCGAAGAACATGCCCATGCCGATCCCGCAGACGATCAATGCCGGCAGCAGAGCGGTGTACGACACCTGCGGCTCGACGGCCAGCGCCCAGAGCCCCAGGCCCACGGCCTGCAGGGCGAGCCCCACCGCGACGACCGGTCCGCCGCCGATGCGGTCGGACAGCGCCCCTGCGAGCGGTCCGGCGATCATGGGCATGGCGGTCCAGGGCAGCATCCGCACGCCGGCTTCCATCGGCGAGTAGCCGCCGACCGTCTGCAGGTACTGGCTGAGCAGGAAGATCGATCCGAACATGCCCAGGAACATCAGCAGGCTGGCGGCGTTGATGGCGCTGAAGGAGGGGTGGCGGAACAGGCGCATCGGCAGCATCGGGTGGCTGGCGCGCTGTTCCCAGGCGACGAAGGCGACCAGCAGGAGGGCGCCGCCGATCAGGCCGCCCAGGACCGGGGCGCTGGTCCAGCCCTCGGCGTTGCCGCGGACCAGGGCGTAGACGATGCCGAACAGACCGCCGCTGGCCAGAAACGTGCCGGGCAGGTCCAGGCTCGGGTTGCGGCCATGGCTCTCATCCAGGCGCAGCACGGCCAGCGGTATCAGCGCCAGGCCGGTCGGAACGTTCACCCAGAAGATCCACTGCCAGGAGAGGTGCTCGGTGAGCGCGCCGCCGATGAGTGGTCCCATGGCGACGGCGATGCCGCTGGCCGCGCCCCAGATGCCGAAGGCGACACCCCGCCGCTCGGCCGGGACGGCGGCCGACAGCAGGGTCAGGGTGAGCGGGGTGATGATCGCGGCGCCGAAGCCCTGCACCGCGCGGGCGGCGATCAGTTCGTTCATGCCCGGGGCGAGCGCGGCCGCGGCGGACGCGGCGGTGAAGATGCCCAGCCCGAGGACGAACAGCCGTCGGCGGCCGAAACGGTCACCCAGGGAAGCGCCCAACATCATCAGCACGGAGAAGGTGAGTGTGTACGCGCTCACCGTCCACTCGAGCTCTTCAAGGCCGCCGCCGAGGTCCTCGCGGATGGAGGGCAGAGCGGTGGTGACGATCAGGTTGTCGAGCGCGGTGATGAATCCCGCCACGCTGGTGATGACCACGGCCCACACGGCGCTGCCGCCCCGGGCCGGTTGCTGGCTTTGCTGTTCCATGACTTCCCTTGACGGACTGGGTCGGTAAGCGATCATTTGGATGACGCTGACGGTGCTCGGCGTGAAGCCGAGCCCCGTCAGCGGCGGGCTGAGTCCGGATCCCCGCGCGACTGGACTCAGCCGGCTGCGGGCAGAGCGTCAGGACCTCTGCGGTCGGCCCTGACCGGGCGCGGCGGTGCCGGCCGTGCGGGTCTGACCAGTCCGGTGTCGTAGGCGAAGATCACGGCCTGGACGCGGTCGCGGGCGCCGATCTTGGCGAGGATGTGGCTGACGTGGGTCTTCACGGTGGATTCGGCCAACGACAGTCGTTCGCCGATCTCGACGTTGCTCCAGCCGGAGGCGATGGCGGTCAGCACCTCGCGCTCGCGCTGGGTCAGGGATTCGCGTTGGCGCTGGGGCAGGGAGGTGAGCTGCCGCTGTTGCTTGGGGGTGCGGCCGGCCAGCCGGTCGGAGAAGACGTCGATGAGCTCGCGAGTCAGGCCGGGGGCGATGACCACGTCCCCGGCGGCCACGGACCGGATACCGGCGACGAGCGCGTCGGGCAGCGCGTCCTTCAGCAGAAAGCCCTTGGCGCCGGCGCGCAGGGCGTCGTACGCGTGCTCGTCGATGTCGAAGGTGGTCAGGACCAGAACGTGGGAGCGGCCTCCGGACTCGACGATGCGGCGGGTGGCCTCGATGCCGTCCATGCCGGGCATGCGTACGTCCATGAGCACGACGTCGGGGCGCAGTTCGGCGGTTTTGCGGACCGCTTCGGCGCCGTGGGCGGCCTCGCCCACCACGGTCAGATCGGGATGCTGTTCCAGAAGCATCCGGAAGCCGAAGCGCTGCAGGGCGTGGTCGTCGACGATGAGAACGGTGGTCATGCCAAGTCTCCGTGTGGGCGGTGGTGGGGGTGGGTGGGGACGAGAAGGGGAGGGACGGTCCGGTCGCCGCGGGAGTTGGGGCCCGCGGCGAACCCTCCTTTGCGGAGGCGGTCCGCTCGCGTGGACCGAACGGCCTCTGGTCGCCGCCGTCATGGCCGTCCACGCGTGAGGTGCACGACGGTTTCCGGTGTCCTCGGCGGTGACGTCTACCGCGTCGAGCACGGGGGTGACGATGACGTGCGCCGCGGTGTCCGGGGCGGCGCACTGGACGATGTTCGTCAGGACTTCTGGATGATGCGCTGGACGGCGAGCTGGAGCCCTGGGTGAGGCCTGCCACGTCGCCCTCGGTGTGCGGGGTGGCGGTCGGCCCCGGCGGCGCGGGCCCAACGCGACAGGGCATTGAGACCGACCAGGCCCGACGGGGGGTGTGTACGGGGGACGTCCGGCTTCTCGCGGTCGTCGCGGATGACGGCGTCAGCGGCGTACTTCTCCTTGCTGGCTGATGCCTCCGGTGGTCGGGTCGACGGCGTAGCGCGGTTTCGCGAAGGCGCTGATCACGTTTCCGACGCTACTGATGGAAGGACGGCAGCGGATCCGTCGCCGTATCGGTCACGGAACTGCCAAATCTCGTGGAACGCGGGTACCGGAAGTGGCTCGGGACGACAGCAGCCCCTTAAGATTTCAAGCAAATGGACCTATATGGACGGCGCCCGGAGCAGACAGCGCTTGACCGGATCCTTGACGGTGCTCGGCAAGGCGACGGGGCAACACTGGTGTTGTGGGGGGACCCCGGCATCGGCAAGACCGCCCTGCTGGAATACGTGGCCGAGTCAGCCGCCGTGGACTTCACCGTCCTGAGATGCGGGGGCACTCGTCTTGAGTCGGGGCTGGCCTTCGCCGCTCTGCACGAAATGCTGTGGCCGGTGACGGATCGGATCAGCATGCTCCCGCAGCCGCAGGCCAACGCCTTGAACGGGGCGCTGGGTACCAGCAACGACATGGCGGACCGGTTCCTGATCGGCGTGGCCGTGCTGACGCTCGTCGGCGAGCTGGCCAGGGAACGGCCGGTGCTCATCGTCGCCGACGACGCCCAATGGCTGGATGAGCCGTCCGCACAGTGTCTGGCCTTCGTCGCGCGCCGACTGCGCAACGAGCCCGTGGTCTTGCTCCTCACCGGACACGACGACCCTGTCGACGGCCCCTGGGAGAAACTGGCGGCCATGGAGGTCAGGGAGCTGGGCGACGAGGACGCACGGCTCCTGGCCCGTGCCGTCGCTCCGCACGCGGACGAGGCGGTGATCCGCCGCACGATCCGCGCGGCAGCCGGAAATCCCCTCGCACTCCAGGAACTGACCCCCTCCGTGGCGGCCGGCGACATCTCGACGCACCCTCTCGCCGATGAGCGGATCGCCGTCGGACCCCGCCTGCGCCGTGCCTTCCGCGCCCGGATCGAAAAGTTGTCCGCGCCTGCCCGCACCGCACTCCTTCTCGCCGCCGCCGATGACCGTAGCGATCGAAACACCCTGTACCAGGCCGGACTTGTGCTCGGCTTCGACGCAGTCGCGTGGGACGAGGCGCTGCACTCGGGCCTGCTCACCACGCGCGCGGACGGCCGGATCTGCTTCCGCCACCAGCTGATGGAGGCGGTGGTCTACGAGCAGGCGCCGCCCGTGAACCGCCAGGCCGTGCATCATGCGCTCGCCTCCGTACTGACCGGTGAGAACGCCGACGAGCTGCGCCCGTGGCACCTCGCCGCGGCTTTGGAAGCGGTGGGCCGACTCGACGAGGAGGTGGCCCGGCTGCTGGAGGAGTCGGCCCACCGGTCCTGGGCGCGCGGTGGCTGTGCCACGGCGGCCCGAGCCCTGCGGCGTGCGGCGAAACTGTCCCCCTCGACGGACAACGCGGCCAGACGGCTGGCTCACGGAGCCAGAGCGGCCTGGGAGGCAGGCCACGTCGATGTGGCGCGGCACATGCTGGAGCGGGCCGAAGGGGCCTCCTCCGCATCCACGGTCGCGGATCTCAGCGAGGGGCTGCGCGGGCTGATCGAGTTCGCGCACGGCGATCTGGAAAACGCCTGCCGTCAGCTGACCCGGGACATGGAACGAGTGGTCGATCCCGGACAGGCGTTCAGGCTCGGCAGCATGGCGCTGCGAGCGGCGTGGGCGGCCGGTCACGGCGCACTTCAGCGCGAGGCGCTCCATCGGCTCGAGCGGCGGCTCCCGCAACACGACTTCCCCAACGCCGATCTGCTGCCGTTGCTGCGCCAATGGTGGACGCAGGAACGGGGCGGCGGCGCCCATGACCCGAACCAGGTCGGGAGCCTCGGCGCTGACATCCTCACCCGGCTCAGCGGCAGTTCCTGGCTCCTGATGCCACCGTCACCGCTGGCGGTGGCCTGGGGCATCGAGTCCGCCCTGCAGGAGGCGCTCCGCCGGGAAACCGACGCGCTGCGGCACACGGACCAGATGACCGCCCTGACCCAGGCGCTGGCCCAGACCGTGGCGCTCGACATCGCGCAAGGCTCCTGGACTTCGGCCACGGCGAACGCCCTCGAGGGACTCCAAGTGGCCGAGGGGATCGGTGACGACCACTTGACGGCGCAGTGCAGCGCCGGTCTGGGATGGCTGGCGGCCGTGCGAGGCGATGAGCAGACCGTCGCAGACTTCGCCGCCCGGACCATCCATGACTGGGTGCCGCGCGGGGTGCGTGTCTTCAGCGCCAACGCGGAGTGGAGCCTTGGTATGACGGCGCTCTTCGCCGGCCGGGGGGAGGAGGCCCTGGACCGCCTGGTCCGGCTGGACGAGGACGGGCACCAGGCGGCACACCCCACCATCGCCGTGCTCGCCGCGCAGGACACCGTCGAGGCCGCCCTCCAGGCCGGGCAGCGGGTCACCGCCGAGGAACAGGCACGGCTGCTGCGGCGGTGGGCCGAACGGACCAACGCACCGTGGGCGATCTCCGCGACACACCTGGTCCACGCCCTGCTGGCGTCCCGAGCGGATGCGGAGAAGCAGTTCCGGCTTGCGCTGGAGGTCCCCGGAGCCGCGTCTCGACCCTTCAACCACGCCCGCACGCGCCTGCTGTACGGCGAGTGGCTGCGGCGGTCCCGCCGTCGTACCGAGGCCCGGGCACAGCTGGCCGAAGCGGCGGAGACCTTCCGACGGCTCGACGCGGCTCCCTTGCTCGCCCGCACCCGGGCCGAACAGGAGCTGACGGGGCAGCAACCGCGCCGGGACTCCGAGCAGGCACGGGACACGCCAACGACCCTCACGGCGCAGGAGTTCAGAGTCGTACGGCTGGCCGCGGAGGGACTCACCAACCGGGAGATCGGGGCACAGCTGCTGATCAGTCCCCGTACGGTGGGCCATCATCTGGCCAACGTGTTCCCCAAGCTCGGTATCGTCTCGCGCTCCGACCTCGCGCGCATCGACTTCGAGGACGGGCTGCGTCTGATGGGGTGACCGGCGGCCGGTGTCCTCGATCTCCGTCATGGTCCCTGGAGTTGGGGCACCCGCTGTATCAGGTCCACCCAGATGGCCTGCAAGCGTGCGGATGGCCACCCCTCGTTCCTTGCGGTGGTAGTCCGCCGCTTCGAAGCTCGTGAAGGCGAGAAATGCGGCGAACCCAGGACATCAGGGAGATGTGGCCGTAGGCCTGGCTGTCGCCGTCAAGGCCTCGCGGCCGTCGGCTCTGGCGAGGAATGACTGCGGTGTGGGTGGTTCAAGCGGTGTGCCGATTCATCGCCGTGTCAGCGGAGTTGTAGGCGCCGGGGGGTTCTCAGTGCGCGGGGGACAGGGCCCCGCGGAAGGTGCGCCGGTAGGCGAGCGGTGAGACGCCGATGACGGCATGCAGGTGTTCTCGTAGCGATGTGCCGCCGCCGAAGCCGACTTGGCCGGCGATCTCGTCCACCGGCAGGTCGGTGGTTTCCAGGAGGTGCCGTGCCCGGTCGACGCGCTGCTGGATCAGCCAGCGTCCCGGGCTCATGCCCACCTCTTCGGTGAAGCGGCGGGCGAAGGTGCGCAGGCTCATGTGGGAGTGCTCGGCGAGGTCCGTCAGGGTCATGGGCTCGTGGAGGTTCTCCAGGGCCCACTGGCGGGCTGTGGACGTTCCGCTGGCTGTGGCCTCGGGTACCGGGTGCTGGATGTACTGCGCCTGGCCTCCCTCGCGCCACGGGGGGACGACACACATGCGGGCCACCTGGTTGGCGACTTCACTGCCATGGTCCTTGCGGATGATGTGCAGGCAGACGTCGAGCCCGGAGGCGGCACCGGCCGAGGTCAGCACGTCACCGTCGTCGATGAACAGAACGTCCGGATCGAGTGCGACCTGTGGGAAGCGTGCGCGGAAGAGGTCCGCGACCATCCAGTGGGTGGTGGCCGGCCGGCCGTCGAGGAGCCCGGCGGCGGCGAGGACGAAGGCGCCGGTGCAGATCGAAACCAGGCGGGTGCCTGGGGTCACGGACGCGAGCGCCTGGACCACGGCCTGCGGGATCTCCGCCGTGACGTCGGTGGCGGTGAAGGGCGGGATGACGACGGTGTCGGCCGTGGACAGCGCCTCCGGGCCGTGCTCGACAGTGATCGAGAAGTCGGAGTTGGTGCGGACCGGGCGCCCGTCGACGCTGCACGTGAGGACCTTGTAGCGGCCGCCTGTGGCCCCGAAGACCCGGCTGGGAATGCCCAGTTCGAAGGGGTACACACCGTCGATGGCCAGAACGACGACTCGGTGAACGGATGCCATGACGTGATCCCGTCGAAAGATGGAATTCATGCCATGATATCGGACGGTGACAGCAGGCGCGCTGGACGCATCACGCGCTGCGCCGCCCTGCGCGCCACACATCAAGGCCTCCATGTTCTCGCCGAGTCCGGAAAGGGTGGCGCCGTGAACCGCCGCACCCGTCCGCCGTCGCACCCTTGCACCACCCGCTGACCCCCGACGGCGCCGATGCCCGCAAGGGCTTCGGTGTGCGACGACGGATACCGTGGCGTGATCCCGTCGAAAGTTGGCATTCATGCCATGGTGCCCGGGAGTGGCGGGCAGCGACGCTGGACGCATGACAAATTCCAGTACCGCCACGATGCGTGCCATCCGCCAGGACTCCCACGGTTCTCCCGAGGTGCTCAAGGAGGTCGAACTGCCCAGGCCCGAGCCGGGGTTGAGTGAGATCCTGATCGCGGTCCGCGCGGCCGGGGTCAACCCGACCGACTGGTGGAACCGCGCTCAGCCCATGACCGCCAACGACCTGCCCCTCATCCTGGGCTGGGACGTCTCCGGAGTCGTCGAGGCCGTCGGTACCGGCGTCACCCTGTTCAAGCCGGGCGACGAGGTCTTCGGCATGCTGCCCTACCCGCACGGGGTCGGCTCCCACGCCGAGTACGTGACCGGCCCGGCCCGCGCCTTCGTGCACAAGCCCGCCGGTACCGACCACGTCCAGGCCGGTGCGCTCCCGCTCGCGGCCCTGACCGCCTACCAGGCACTCGTCGACACCGCCGATGTCCAGCCAGGGCAGCGCGTCTTCATCCACGCGGCCGCCGGCGGCGTCGGCCATCTCGCCGTGCAGATCGCCAAGTCCCGCGGCGCGTACGTCATCGGCACCGCCAGCGCCGCCAAGCACGACTTCCTGCGTTCCCTGGGAGTGGACGAGGCCATCGACTACCACACGGTCGACATCGCCGACGCCGTCAAGGACATCGACGTCGTCCTCGACCCGGTCTCGCTGGACACCGCCGCCCGCGCCCGCTCCCTCGCCGTGCTGCGGCCGGGCGGCACCCTCGTCTCGATCCTTCCGGTACCCATCGACCCCGACGAACTGGCTGACATCGCCGCGCGGGGCATCCGCTACGAGAGTCTCCTCGTCGAGGCCGACCGCGCCGGCATGCAGGCCATCGCCGACCTGGTGGAAACCGGCGCCCTGCGCGCCCACATCGAGGCCACCTTCCCGCTCGCCGAGGCCGCAAAGGCCCACGCCCTGGGCGAGACCGGCCGCACCACCGGCAAGATCGTGCTCACCGTGGAAGGGACAGTGAAGACGCAGATCGCCGTCCAAACCCTCACGGCCGTCTTCGACGGGAGCGACACGACCGCCATCGACCGCCACGTACGGCCGGACTACATCCAGCACAACCCGCTCGCCCCCGACGGCCCCGAGGCCATGAAGGCCTTCGGCGCCGCGATGCGACAGCAGTTCCCGGACGCCAAGTACGACGTGTTGCGGGTCGTGTCCGAGGGCGACCTGGTGCTCCTGCACTCCCGTGGCGTGCTGGTACCCGGCACCCCCGGGACGGCCGTCTTCGACATCTTCCGCTTCCAGGACGGGAAGATCGCCGAGCACTGGGACATCATCCAGGAGGTGCCGGCGACCACGGCCAACGGCAACGACATGTTCTCCACCCTCAGTCGGCCGCAGACCGAGGCGCCGGAGCAGCGGTGGTTCACCGCGTACAACAAGAAGCTGGTCACCGCGTTCGTCGACCAGCTCCTGGTCCGCAGGGATCTGTCCGCCGTCGACGCCTTCGTGGGCTCCGAGTACCACCAGCACAGCCCGAACATCCCCGACGGCGTGGCGGGCGTGAAGGCCGGACTGGGCGCGTACTTCGAGCAGTTCCCGCAGCTGAGCCTGACGCCGAAGCGGGTCATCGCCGAGGGTGACCTGGTGGCCGTCCACAGCCACTACGTCAACACACCGGGCGAGCGCGGCCGGGCGGTCCTCGACCTCTTCCGGGTCAGGGACGGAAAGATCGTCGAGCACTGGGACGCCATGCAGGACGTGCCGGAGACCTCCGCCAACGACAACACGATGTTCTGACGTCCACCGGGTCGTAGCGGTCGCGCTACGACCCTGGGCAGCGCCCGCAACTGATCTTCGCCCCGACGCGATGGCTCGTGCGACGGCCGGGACCAGTGCACAGCCAGGTGGCAGGCCTGACCACTCCGGAGTCCTGTGGGCCGTTTCGGGACGTGCTGTTCCCCGGCCGGATCCCGCGGCCCCCGCCGACCTGCAGGCCGGCGCCGCGGAGTGACTGGGCCTGGAGGGGAGTGCGCTCATTCCCGTCCGCCAAGGCCGAGGCGGGCTCAGTGAGGCTCCGTCCTGTGGAAACGTCAGGCGCTCATGAGCCGCCTCGCTTGGCGCGGAACGAGGTTCGCCCGTTTCGTCGAACCATGGCGACGGTGGCGGCGAGGCTGCCGCGATTCAGGTCGGGGCGCAGGCCGTTCCCGAGGCGGTGTATCTGGTCGGTGTGCCAGCTGATGTCCAGTACCCCGTCCAGGGCCTTGAGGTCGGCGACTTTGCCCAGCAGGTTCCTCATGCCGTAGCGCACCTGGTGTGCCGTGAGTGCCTCGGTCTGCCCTTCGAGGATGAGCCGGGCCGCGTCCGGCGTGGTGATCGTCGGCCGACCGATGCCGACCACGTCGCACTCGCCGGCCCGCACGGCTTGCTGCATGGCATCGCGGGTGCGGAATCCGCCTGTGACGGCGACTGGGATACCGCCCACGAGGTTGCGGACAGTGCGGGCGTATTCCAGGAAGTACGCCTCGCGTGCCCTGGTGCTGGGGGCCGCCGAGCCGCTCATGGCCATGGACTCGTAACTACCGCCGCTGACCTCGATGAGGTCGACGCCCTCGTGGGCGAGTGCGGCCAGCACGGCCTGGGACTCGGCCTCGGTGAATCCGCCCCGCTGGAAGTCCGCCGAGTTGAGTTTGATGCCCACTGCGAAGCTGGGCCTGACGCGGCCGCGGATGCGGCGGACGACCTCGAGGCCGAAACGCATCCGCCGCTCGAGGTCGCCGCCCCAGTCGTCGTCGCGCCGGTTGGACAGAGGTGACAGGAACTGCGAGATGAGATACCCGTGGGCCGCTTGCACCTGTACGCCGTTGAAGCCGGCTGACTCGCACACGGCCGCGGCCGTGGCGAAGCGCTCGATGATCTCCTCGATCTCTGCCGGTCGCAGTTCGCGCGGCGTCGTGGCTCCGGGCAGTTTCGGCGGGATCGGGCTGGGGGCCACCGGCGTGTGTCCGAGTGCCAAGGGGTTGGCTTGGCGTCCGGGGTGGTTGAGCTGTGCCCAGATCGCACCGCCGAAGTCCTGGGCTGATTTGGCCCAGCGCGAGAGTGCGTCGAGATCACGCTCGTCTTCGATGACGATGTTGCCCGGCTCACCGAGCTGTCCGCGATCGACCATGACGTTGCCGGTGATCATGAGGCCATAGCCGCCACGGCTCCACGTGGAGTACAGACGGCTGAGGCGTTCGTCGGGTGCGTTGTTCTTGCTTCCCAGGGCCTCGCTGAGCGCCGACTTCATCAGACGGTTGGGCAGTATCTGGCCGTTCGGGAGAGTGAGGGGCGTGTCCAGCGTGTTCATCGGGGCCTTCTTCGGTGTGGTTGACGCCTGGCCGGGTTGTCTGGGGGGCCGGGTTCGGGGCAGTGCGGGGCGGTGCGGGGCGGTGGATCGTCACAGGAAGGCCGGCGGGGGCTGGTAGCCCTCGAGTTCTCGGCCGAGGAGCTCGGCGAACTTGATGGTGGTGAGGTCGCCGCCGCTCGGACCCATCGCCTGGAGCCCGACAGGCAGACCGTCTCGGCCGGTTCGCACGGGGATGGTCGTCGCCGGAGAGCCGGCCACGTTGGCGATGGCGCTCCACTTGACCTGGTCCCAGTAGGGGCGAGACCGCTCGTCGACCTGGATCCGGCGTCCGAACCTGTCGATCGGTTTGTTGTGATGAGGCGGTGCCGTGGTCGGTGTGACCGGCATGAGGAGGACATCGAAGTCCCGGAAGAACTCGGTCCACCGTTGCCGCAGCTCATGGCGTGCCACATCCGCCTGGAGCCAGCTGTAGTGGGACTGGAAGGTTCCTCGCAAGGCGTACAGCGCCTCTCCACGAGGATGCTGGGCAACACGCGCGAGGAGCGCCGTGTTGGAGGCCGCTGTCAGGCCGGATCGGTCGTAGGTGAACGCACCGAAGAGCAGGCGCAGGAAGCTGTCATGACTGGTCGTCATGTCATCGGGCAGGCCGGAGGGCCGCAACTCGACCTTCGCGCCGGCCGCCTTGAGGGCGTTCAGGGCGTCGTCCATGGCTGTGGCGACGTCGTGGTCGACAGGGCACGACGCGTCCTCGGGCCATACCGCGACCCGGAAGCCGTCCAGCTGGCTCGCCCTGGGTGGCGCGAGGGTGTAGCTGAAACCGCCGTCGCGCTCGGGCGGTCCTACCGTCGCGTGGAGGACGGGGACAAGGTCGCGCGCCTCGCGCACCTGGGCCCCCGCACAGGCGAGGTCGATCTCCCCCCACCGCCCGACACCGGGTCCGCCCGGCACGTGGCCGATGAGCGGGATGGACCGCCAGGTCGCCTTGTGTCCGTAGAGGCCGTTGAAGTGTGCCGGGATCCGGGTGGATCCGCCGATTTCCGAGCCGAAGTCGAAAGCGGTCAGCCCTGCGGCTGTAGCCACGGCACCACCCCCTGCGGAGCCTCCGGACGTGCGTGCGGTGTTCCACGGGTTCAACGTGGGCCCGAACACCGGGTTGTCCGCCTGGACGTCCTGGTTTCCCGCGGGCATGTTGGTCTTGCCGATGATCACCGCACCCGCGGCACGCAGCCGTCGCACTGCCTCGGCGTCCTGGTCGGGCACGTATTCCCTGAGGTGAGGCCGACCGCAGACGGTCCGCAGACCAGCGGTCTCGTAGCTGTCCTTCAGCGTGATCGGCAGACCGTGCAGCGGGCCGAGTTCTGCCCCACTCGCGCGTTTCGCATCGGCATTCCTGGCGTCCTGCCGCGCTCGTTGGACGTCAAGGGTGACGATCGCGTTGAGCGTCGCGTTGTGGGCGTCGATGCGGCTCAGGTAGACGTCGAGCAGTTCCTCACTCGACACCTCGCCCGAGGCCAGCGCACTCAACTGGTCTGCGGCTGACTGGAATGGGAGGTCACGCACGGAGGGCCTCGTTTCTGTATGCGTGATTCGGCGGGCCGAGAGGTCGAGAGGGGGACGGTCCCCTGATCCCTGAAGGGAGAGCGATCATGCTATTATGACCATAAGCTAATTTCTAGCCCCCTCCCCTCCTGTGGTTCCGCGGTCAGGTGCCACTCTGGCCTGCCCTGATGTGAGTGAACCCGGGGGTGGCGCAAGCCTTGTGGAGTGCTGCAGGCGTCCTGCCGTCGACCGAACCGACTGCAGTCACAGTCCGCAAACCCCATGCGGAAGGGCACGGCCGTGAACGACGCACAACAAGTGCGAGGCGACGTGGTGGCGTCGTACAGGAAGGCGCCCACCCGCACCTCACCGCCGGGGGAATGACCTTCGCCTACCGCGACGTCGGCGCGCGGACCGGTGTCCCGGTGGTCTTCATCGCCCACCTCGCCGCGGTCCTCGACAACTGTGACCCCCGGGGCGTCGACGGCATCGCCGCCAAGCGTCGCGTCATCGCCTTCGACGACAGGGGTGTCGGCGCTTCCAGTGGCTCGACGCCACAGACCATCGAGAAGATGGCCAAGGATGCTGTCACCTTCATCCAGGGGTTCGGGCTCCGGAACGTCGAAATCCACGGCGTCTCGTTGGGCGGCATGATCGCCCAGGTGATCGCGCAGGTGATCGCGCAGGACGAACCGCAGCTCGTCCGCAGGTCTGATCCTCACGGGCACCGGCCCCGCGGGTGGCGAGGGCATCAAGAACGTGAGCCGGTTGTTGTCCCACCTCGACACCGTCCGAGCCCTGTTCACCCTCCAGGACCCGAAGCAGTTCCTCTTCTTCACCCGCACCGCGGCCGGGCGCCGAGCCGGAAAGCAGTTCCTGGCCCGCCTCAAGGAGCGCACTCACGACCGGGACGAGGCGATCTCCCTCACGTCGTACTTCGCCCAGCTCTAGGCCATCCACTGCTGGGGACTCGCACAGTCCCCGGACCTCTCCGTCGTCCCGTTGGAGACTTCTCCGGGCCGGAGAGGCCCGAGTAGCCGGAGTGATCGACGCCCGTCAACACGAGGCGGCGAGTGGCCGTGCCCGGACGCGCGGAACGGTGATCGCATCCGGGCTCGGCTCAATGCCCTCGCCCTCGCCCGGCAGAGGTCGACCACCACGTCCACCACCACACCGTGCGACTCGGCCGCTCCACTCAGCGAATGAACGTCAGGGCGTTCTCGATTCCCTGCTCAAGGACCTCGTCGGCGAACTCGCGGTCGGAGAGAGCGCGGGACAGTTGCAGCGTCCCCACCATCATGGCGAAGAGCCCGATGGCCTTGCCTCGAGCGGACTGGGGATCCGCGGGCGCCAAACGGGCGGCGATCTCTTCCATGGTGGCCGTAGCGCCCTCGGTGTAGGCCTGCTTGGTCCCGTCCGCGCAGCGGCCGATCTCGTCGAGCAGTGCCGCGGAGGGGCATCCGGTGCTGGGGTGGTCGCGGTGCTCGGGCGACAGGTAGCCGCGTACGAAGTCCTCGAGTCCCTCTCGGCCGGGTCGCAGCGTGTCGTAGCTCTTGATCTGCGAGCGCAGTTCAGCGGCGACGACGTTGGCGACGAGGTCGTCCTTCGAGGCGAAGTGGGCGTAGAACGCTCCGTTGGTGAGCCCGGCGTCCGCCATCAGTGTCGAGATGCCCGAGCCGTCGATGCCGTCCTGCTTGAATCGGTGGCCGGCCTTCTCGATGATCCGTTGCCGCGTCACCTGCTTGTGCTCCTTGGCGTAGCGCGCCACAAGCCGCCTCCCGTCGCAATGTAAGGCCGTTGCCCTGTGATCCAAGCTTAGCCTATGGTCTGACGTATATAATATTATGCCTGCGAGGCAATGTGCAGGGCTTACACCCCGAGGTGGGCACTCGACCGCAGGTGGGTCGTGCCGTCCTCGCCGGTGAGGGGTGAGTCTCCCGCCGGGCACTGGACGGCAACGCCGCCCGGAGCGCCCGCAGCACTCCTCCGTCAGCTTTCCGTCATCCGGCCGCTCTGTCGTGTACGTGCCTGATGGAGGCGGACCTTGGTGCGGTTTCCACAGCGGGACATGGAGCACCAGCGGCGGTTGCGGGCGGGGGAGCGGTCCAGGAAACGCAGTGCGCAGCGGTCCGCTCCGCAGACGCGTACGCGCCGGATCTCGGCGGACAGAAGCAGCTCGATGGCGTCCTGGGCGATGAGCGCCAGAGCGAGTGCGGGGTCGGCGGCGAGGGTCGTGGCGCCGGCGGGCTCCAGGCGGTCGTCGGTGATGACGAGTTGCAGGGCGGGTCCGGGGGCGGCCGCTGCCGATCGGTTGAGCAGCGTCACGTCGTCGGACGCGGGCAGTCGGCCGTCGGCGACCGCCAGTACGGCCCGGTCGACGGCCTCGCGCAGCCGTCGGGCGGACGCGAGAAGGGCTGCCGTGGCGGGCTCGGTGGTCCCCGGTGCGAGCAGACATGCCTCCCGGAGCCAGTCCGTCAGGTTGTCCGGTCCTCGCAGTGTCTCCTCCGGAGTGGTTCTCCAGCGGCTTCGCAGGGTGTTGACGAAGTCCAGGCAGACCCGTCCGCCGTCCCAGATCCACATGTCGTCCGTTGCCACGCCCCCATTGTGCACGTTAGCTTAACCGTCTAAGACGGTTAGCTGACGTCAGGAAGGCGCATCCATGGGACAGCCGACAGTGGCAACCGGGGTGACGCAGGTGGACGGGGTTCGCCTGCACTACGCCCGAGCCGGGTCCGGACCTCTGCTCGTCCTGCTCCACGGCTGGCCGCAGACCTCCGACTGCTGGCGGCCGGTACTGGCGGATCTCGCCGCCGGCTACACGGTTGTAGCGCCGGACCTGCGCGGATACGGCCTGAGCGACAAGCCCACCACCGGTTACGACAAGCGGCGCATGGCCGCCGACATGGCAGGTCTCGTCGAGGCACTCGGCTTTGAACGGGCCATGGTCGTGGGCCACGACCGCGGCGCCCGCGTGGGGCACCGCTGGGCGCTGGACCGCCCGGACCAGGTGGAGCGGCTGGCCGTGCTCGACATCGTTCCCACCCGGGAGATGTTCCGCCGCCTGGACGCCTCGCTCGCCTCCGGGTACTGGCACTGGCTGTTCCACATGCAGCCCGATCTGCCCGAACGCCTGGTGGGGCACGACATCCGCGGGTATCTGGAGTACTTCTTCGAGCGGTGGACCTACAACCGCCACGGAATCACAGCCGACGCGGTCGACGGCTACGTCCGTGCGTTCTCCCGCCCGGGCGCCCTGCGCGCGAGCCTCGACGACTACCGCGCCATGGAGGAGGACACCGCGCTCGACGACATCGACGCCTCCGAAGGCCGCCGCCTCACCATGCCGCTGCTGGCGCTGTGGGGTTCCGCGGGGCTGCCTGCCCGCCTGCCGACACTGGAGATCTGGCGGGGCTACGCGGACGACGTCACCGGTGCGGAGATCCCTGAGTGCGGCCACTTCATCCCGGAGGAGCAACCGGAGGCGCTGTTGGGGCATCTGGGGCCCTTCCTGGCCGGCAAGACGAGCGGGTGAGCCCACCTCGGTGGCGGAGGCGGTGCCCCTCAGCCGGTCGAGCGCCGGCCCGAGGGGCGCGCTGTCCGAGGGGCTCTGACCACGGTGCACGGCGAACCGGTCTGGAAGGCGGGACAGGCCGAGGGGCGGCCCCGCCGTATCCGGCTGGGCCGCCCCTCGGTCCGGGCTTCAGGTCGCGAACGTGACGCCGGCTGGAGCACCTCCCGCGGCAAGGCCGGCAGCGGGGCCATCGGCCTTGCGCTTCTGGGGCATCAGCAAGGCCAGGGCCGCCGCCAGGGCGACCGCACCGGCACCGACCCATCGCGGCCCCGACGCCCTACGCCGCACGCGCGGCGATCAGTTCGGCCATTCCCGGTGCGAGGGCGGCCGCGGCCGAGGCCGCGGTGAAGATCCCGAGCCCGATGGCGAACAGTCTTCGCCGGCCGAAGCGGTCGCCGAGAGAAGCGCCGAACATCAGCAGGCCGCGAAGGTGAGGGTGTAGGCGCTCACCGTCCACTCGAGGTCCTCCAGACCGCCGCCGAGGTCCTCGCGGATGGAGGGGAGGGCGGTGGTGACGATCAGGTTGTCGAGCGCGGTGATGAATCCGGCCGCGCTGGTGATGACCACGGCCCAGAAGGCGCCGCCGACCCGAGCCGGTTGCTTGCCGTGCTGTTTCATGACGTTCCCCTGGGCAGACGAACGTGGCGGTGGATCAGTGGACGTGGATGCCGGCGGGCGACGGCATGGCGTGCGACAGCGAGCACCGGGATGCACCGGGCTCGATGCCCGTTCCTGGGCGGTCGGCCCTCAGGGGAGCTGCGGGTAGAGCGCGGAGACGCCTCCGGCCAGCGCGGCCTGCGCCTGGCGGGAGGCGTTGTCCGCGAGGATCTCGTAGGCGCCGGCGGCGATGCCGTCGACGGCGATCCGCGCGATGTCGACCGGGTCGGACTTGGCCGCGTCGACGGCCCGGACCATGTCGGTGTCCATGTAGCCGACGTGCAGGCCGGCCACTCGGATGCCCTGGTCGGCGAGCTGCAGGCGCAGGGCGTTGGTGAGCGACCACTCGGCGGACTTGGCGGCGCAGTAGGCGCCGAATTCCGGGAAGCTGACCCACGACAGGCCGGAGAGGACGTTCAGTATCGCGCCGCCGCCGTTGGCCGCGATCTGGGGTGCGAAGGCGCGGGTCACCGAGAGGGTGCCGAAGTAGTGGGTGTCCATTTCCAGGCGTACGTCGTCCAGGTCGGCGGTGAGCAGGTCGGCGCCGGTGGACGACCCCGCGTTGTTGACCAGGATGGTCACGTCGCCGGTGGCCTTGGCGGCGGCGGCCACGGAGGCGGGGTCGGTGACGTCGAGCGCGATCGGCTTGGCGCCGGGCAGGTCGACCTGGTCGGGATTGCGGGCGCCGGCGTAGACGGTGGCGCCGCGGCTGATCAGCTCGGCTGCGAGGGCCTGGCCGAAGCCCCGGTTGGCTCCGGTGACAAGGGCGGTGCTGGTGGAGAGGTCCATCGGGAGTTCCTGGTGAAGTAGGTAATTGAATTACGATAATAATTCTAAGCGGGAGGGTCGGTGAGCGCAAGCGCGTTGCGGAGAGGGTGCGTCCGCCCTTGGGCGGCGATCGCGCCCACGAACAACGTGAACGGGGCCTGCCGTACGGCGCGGCAGGCCCCGTCCACGGTCCGCCGGAGGTGGACTCAGAGCTTGACGATCACCTTTCCGGCGTTCTCGCCCCGCATCGGCGCGAGGAAGGCGTCCAAGGTGTCCTCAAGGCCCTCCCTCACCGTTTCGCGGTAGCGGAGCTTGCCCCCGGCGAGCCGGCCGCCGACCTCGCGGACGAAGTCCGGCTGGAGGTCCAGCTCTTCGCTGAACGTGAACGCCAGGCTGTCGGAACGCGTCACCGACAGGTTCCACAGGTTCCGCGGACCCGCGACCTTCTCGTCGTTGTACTGGGAGGCCATCCCGCTCAAGGGGGAGGGGTGATGCGGCACGGTCGGGCGAACTGCGCATCGACATACCGCGATACTTCGATATGTTGTTCTCGGCGTGCTCGACGACCTACATGAGGGAGATGTTCGATGGGCAGCATTGATGGCCTGGATCTCGGGACGTTCGGGATCTACACCTTCGACTTCGAAGTCCAGTCGGCGGTGCGGATACGCGAGTCGGTTCAGGAACTCGAGGCGCAGGGATGGCGAGCGTTGTGGTTCCCCGAGACCCTCGGGCGCGAGGCGGTCTCGCTCGCCGGCTACCTGCTTTCCAGCACCGAGCGGATGCACATCATCAACGGCATCGCGCGGATCTGGTCGCGCGGAGCCGTGTTCGCCTACGGCGCGGGCCTCCTCCTGGCCGACGCCTACCCCGACCGACACGTGCTCGGCCTGGGATTCAGCGACGGGAACGGGCCGGGGATCAAGCCCCTGGCTGCCATGGCCGCGTATCTCGACGAGATGGACGCGCACGAGACGGCGACGCCCAACCCCGCCCCGCGGGCTCCGGTGCGCCGCATCCTGGCGGCCTACGGACCCAAGATGCTCGAGCTGGCTCGCGACCGTTCTGCGGGCGCCCAGACCTACCACGTCAACGTGGCACACACCGTGCAGGCGCGGGAGATCCTCGGGCCGGAGGCCTTCCTCGCCGTCGAACACCCGGTGCTGTTCGAGTCCGACCCCGGCAAGGCCCGCGCGATCGCGCGCGAACACCTGCACCGCTATCTGAACTCCCGGTACAACCGTGCCAAGTTCCTCCGGCTGGGCTACTCGGAGGAGGAGATCACGGGCGCGAGCGACCGCATCGTCGACGACCTCGTTTTCTGGGGAGACCTCGACACCATCGTCGAGAAGCTCCGCGCGCATGTCGAGGCCGGCGCCGACCACGTCACGGTGCAGGTGATCGGGATCGCCCCGGGCGAATCCGCGATGCCGTACTGGCGCTTGCTCGGTGAGGCGCTCCTGCCCCGGGGTGACAACGCTTGACTGGGCTTGTGCGCAGGTGCCACGCCCGTGAGGGGGCGCGGCACCTGTGGTCCGGTGAGACCGGCCAGGGTGCGACGTCGCCCGTATCGAGATTTTCCGAATCATCGATGAGGGGCTCTACCCTGGGTGCATGGCGGACACTGCGACCACACCGGACCCCGACCTGGTCGACGCGTTGCGGGCGCTGTCGAACCCCATGCGATTGCAGATGCTGCTGTGGTTGCGGGAACCCGAACTCCACTTCCCAAGGGAAAGCATGATCGCCGACCCGGTCGAGGTGGGCGTGTGCGTGAGCCATCTCCAGGCCAAGACGGGGCTGGCCCAGTCGACCGTTTCGGCGTACATGACGGAACTGCAGCGAGCAGGCCTGGTGCGGTCGACGCGCGTGGGCAAGTGGACCCACTACAAGCGCGACGAGCAGCGCATCGCCGAGCTTGTCGCCACGCTGGGGCGGACGCTTTAGCCTGCCCATTTCGGTTGGGCCGACCGAGCCGGACTGGAGGTGAGGGCCGCGGCGGCCAGTTGCTCCGCGTCCGGTGGGCATGGCCGGGGCCCGGCGCGTGGTCGGGTGCTGCAGCTTCGCGTGCAGCGGATGGTCAGGACGAAGCCGCTGGTCAGTTGGCCGGTCCCCACAGGGACGCGTGGCGCGCAGAAGCATTCGCCGGCCCGTGCCGCCGTGGCCAGATGGCGGCGATGCGCAGGTGGAGGCGGGGCCTCCCGGCGTGATGCGGGCGGCAGCAGTCCGGCAGTCCGGCAGTCCGGCAGTAGAGCTTCTTGGGCTCGGCATCGGTGAGTTCGCCCGGCAGGACAGAGGGACGGGGCCCAGGCGAGTAGGTCGACCGCACACCAAGCGGCGGGGGCGCAGGCGGCCGGACCGAATCCCTCGCGTTGGCCGCCCAGGAGGGCCAGGCCGGATACGGCCTCGCGGCCCGCCGGCGAGCATCACCCGCCAGGTCCGTGCGACCTGGCCGGGATCGTGGCCGGTGCCGCCCGCGGCGGGAAGTGCTGGGTGCCGAAGGCGTACAGGGCGGTGAGTACAGGCTGGAACGCGGGTCCGGCCTCGGTGAGGACGCACTCGTCCCGCGAGGGGCGTTCCCTGTAGCGGCGGCGCTCCAGGAGACCGGCTTCGACGAGCGCGCCGAGCCGGCGGGTGAGGAAGTCCGGTGAGATGCCCAGGCTTTTCTGGAACCCGTCGGACCGGGAGATGCCATGTGTCGCGTCGCGCAGGATGAGGATGCTCCACCACTCGCCGACCCGCTCCAGCGTCAGTGCGATCGGGCAGCTCATGTCCTGAAAGCTCTTCCGTTCCATGATGGAAGTCCACGGACGAGACATCGACGCCGGACGTCGGCTTCCTCACCGGGAACGGGCGCACCGGCCGGGCGGGGCTGGGCGGCGGTGAGAGTCGTCGCCGCCCACCTCGGTCAAGGCCGGGCAGAGGGGGCGGCGTGGCGCGCACGCAACGAGGCTTTGTCGATCTTGCCGACCGCGTTCTTCGGGATGGCATCCACCACGAGGAACGCGGTCGGGCGCTTGTAGCCGGTAAGGCTGCGCGCGCAGAGGGTTTTCAGCGCCGACGGATCGACACGCGACCCCGGTCGCGGCTGGACGTAGGCGACGACCACCTCTCCCCACTTCTCGTCGGGTACGCCGATCACGGCGGCCTCGAGCACCGACGGGTCGCCCGCCAGCACGTCCTCGATCTCCTTGGGGTAGATGTTCTCCCCGCCGCGGATGATCATGTCTTTCGAGCGCCCGACCAGGGTCAGATAGCCCTCGGCGTCGAGGTGGCCCACATCGCCCGTGTGCAACCAGCCGTCGACGATGACGTTGGCCGTTTCGTCCGGACGGCCGAGATAGCCCCGCATGACGTTGGGGCCTCGCACGACGACTTCACCGTCCGTGCCCAGCGCCACCTCGCTGCCGTCGGCGTCGACGATCCGGATCTCCTGGCCAGGGAAGGGAAGTCCCACGGTTCCGGCGCGTCGAGGGCCGGCGACGGGGTTGATGGTGGAGCCGCAGGTTCCTTCGGACAGGCCGTACCCTTCGACGAGGGGGAACCCGTACCGGGCCTCGAACCGGGTCAGCAACTCGGCGGAGGCGGGCGCGGCGCCGCAGACTCCGAACCGCAGCGACGACGTGTCGGGCCGCACCTGATCCGGGAGCGCCGCGAGCATGCTGTAGATCGTCGGTACCGCGCTGAAGAAGCTGGGGCGCTCCTGCTCGACGAGGTCGAAGAAGGTGCGGGGATCGAATCGGCCCGCGATGACGACGCTCGCGCCCACGAGCAGTGGCAGAAGGACGCTGACGACGATGCCGTTGACGTGGAAGAGCGGCAGGATCAGCAGGCACCGGTCGGCCGGCCCGACCTCCAACGCCTGGCGTCCCATCTCCACCATGGCGTCGATGTTGGCGTGGTCGAGCATCACGCCCTTGGGTACCCCGGTCGTACCGCTGGTGTAGATGAGCAGGGCCAGTGTTGCCGGGTTCAGGAGCGGTGCTTGATCAGTCTCGACCGTTCCTTCGTACGGTTCGCCGACGGCGAGTACGGCGACACCGTGTGCCGTTACGGCCGTACCGTCCTCGACCACCAGCAGGCGGGCACCGGCGTCCTTGAGCTGTCGAGCCACTTCGGCGTCGGTCATGCTCGGGTTGACCGGTGTGATGGTGGCGCCGAGCCGCCAGGCGGCGAACAGCAGGACGACGAACTCGACGCGGTTCGTCAGCTGGAGGGCGACGACGTCACCGGCACCGATGCCGAGGTCCTGGAGCTGACGCGCTGCCGTTCGGACCCGGCTCAGCAGCTGCGTGTTGGTGAGGGACTGGTGCCCGTCGGATACCGCGGCCCCGTGGGGGTCGAGCTCGGCGCGGCGGTCGGGCAGAGAAGCGAAGTTCATGGCGGGCGTACCTGTCTCGGTGTGATGCGGTCCGGTCAGGGAGTCGACGGGGCGGGTACCGGGTGCAGTTGGCGGGCGAGGAACTCGATCTGGTCGCGTACCAGTTGCTCGAAGGTGTCGCCGGTGTAGAAGTCGAAGTGGCCGGCGTCGTACCTCTTGATCTCGCCCCGGGGCGCGGTGCCGGCGTACCGGAGGGTCTGGGCGGGGGGCGTGACCGAGTCGGTGTCGCTGACGCAGAAGAGGATCGGCATGGTGACCTTCTTCGCCGCACGCCCGGGCCGGTAGGCGGCGATGGTCGGGATCACGCGCGCCGCCACCTCGTTGCGGAACGTCGTACCGGGCGGCTGCAGCGCCTGGTATCCGGGCAGGGCGTCCGGGGCGTTCATGAGGGCCGGAGAACCGGGGGCGGCGGCGATGGGGACCATCGCGGGTGCCTTGCCACGGACCCTCGTCGCCAAATCCCGGGCGAGCACGGGGGTCATCCTGAGCGAGGCGAGCGGGCCCAGCGCGAGCGCGGAGGCGAGACCGTCGGTGAACGGGCACTGGGCCACGGCCGCGCGCAGTTCGGGATGGCGTGAGGCGACGGTGATGGCGTGCCCACCGCCGAAGGAGCTGCCCCAGACCGCGACACGGGAGCGGTCGACGTCGGGGCGGGCCTTGACGTAGGCGAGCGCGGCGTCCCAGTCGGCGAGCTGACGCTTGATCGACAAAAGCTGACGCGGCTGGCCGCCGCTGTCGCCGAAGTGCCGGTAGGTGAAGGCCACGGCGGCGATGCCGGCCTGCGCGAAACGCTCGGCGAAGGCGTCCAGGCGCATCTCGCGGGTGGCGCCCAGGCCGTGCCCGAGGACGACGACGGGCGGGGAGGCGACGCCCGTGGGGAGGTAGAGCCATCCGGCGCAGGTGCTGTCGCCGGAGGGGAACGTGATGTCGTGACGGGTGAAGGAGTGCGCGGTGGTCATCGTCGGCTCACCGCCGCTTCGTCTTCGCCGAGCGACGCCCGGACACACTGCCCGAGGCGAGCGCCTGCGCGTAGGTGTCCGGCTGGTAGAGCGGGAGCTCGCCGGTGGTGTCCGTCGTCTCCATGTAGTCGAGCATCAGTTCCTGCCCCTCCTTCGACATGACTCTGGTGAAGAACTCGGCGCGTTCGACGTGCAGGCCGTCCTCCAGCGACATCGAGCCGCCGAAGTACACCGACCTCTTGGCGGCCGCCACCGACCCCTTCGGCCGCTTGCCGAAGCGTTCCGCGAGTTCGACCGCCTGTGCGAGCACCTTGTGCTGCGCGACGACCTGGTCGACCGCCCCGTTGGCGAGAGCCTCCGCGGGCGTGAACGGCTTGCCTTCGAGGATCGCGGCCAAGGACCGGTGGGTGCCGATCAGGCGGGTCAGTCGCTGGGTGCCGCCTCCGCCCGGGATGATGCCGAGGAGGATTTCCGGCTGGCCGATGAAGTAGTCCCCGTCGGCCATGACCCGCAGATCGCACGCCCAGGCGAACTCGGCGCCGAGGCCGAGGGCCGAACCGTTGAGGGCGGCGACGAAGAGGACGCCGCTGGCGTTCATCCGGAGGAAGGTCGTGTGCAGGCGTTCCAGTTGGAGGGCTCCCCGCATCGGGGTCCTGCGCATGATGGCCCCGAGGACACGGGACCGGTCCACGTGCTTCGCCGCGCGTACGACCGCGGCGGCACCGCGTCGGCCGACCGTGGGGCTGGCGGCGCCCTCTTCCTGCAGCCACCGGACCGCGGCATGGCTGACGAACCGCTCGGGATGCGCGCCGGTGAAGACGACGGCACGGATGCCCGGATCGCGGTCGGCCCGGGTTACCAGCTTGTCCAGCTGATGGGCGATGTCGAGGCCGAACTCCTGGTGTGGGCCGCCGTCGACCCGGACGACCAGGACGGCCCCGCGATCTTCGATCTCGAGATGGCCCTTGTCCTTGTACGGCATGAATTCTGCTCCCGTGCTGAGGTCATGGGGATGGAAGGTGAGTGGGGGACAGCCGCGGATGCGTGTCGCGGCGTTGGGGTCGGGTTCGCTCCGACGGGCTGTGGCCGCACCGGCGGCAGGAGACTGGAACAGGCGGTAGGAGACTGGACCAGCGCGTGATGGCGTGTCCGAGGACGGACGCGTGTATCCGAGACGGCACGGCATGTGCGATGTGTACTATTGCCGTGAAGAATTACATAACCAAGTTATTTCAGGCGTGTCAACGGTGGAGGCGGGCAAGACATGGCAGGGCGGACGAGGCTTGATGACGCACCGGAACGGCTTGTGCGGGCGGCCATCGGTCTGCTGGCCGAGCAGGGTCCGTCGGCCGTGAAAGCGCGCACGGTTGCTTCCGCGAGCGGACTGTCGACGATGGTGGTCTACAGCCACTTCGGCGGGATCCCCGAGCTGATGGGCGCTGTCGCCGACCACGGGTTCAAGGAACTCGGCAGAGCGTTCGCCCGGGTACCGGTGACGGAGGACCCGATCGCGGATCTCTTCGCCATGGCCTTGACCTGCCGTCGGCTGGCCCGCGAGAACCCTCACCTGTACGACCTGATGTTCGGGCTGTCCACTCGGGCGACGTACCGGCCTCTGTCGGATGCGGACCTTCGCCTGAGTGGACATTCCCCGGCCTTTCGGGAGGCCCACGCCCATGTGCTCGCGGCGTGCGAACGGCTCGTGCGCTCCGGCAGGGTCGACCGGCAGGAACCCGAAGCCGTCGCCGCCCAGTTGTGGAGTTCCGTGCACGGTTACATCACGCTTGAACTGGCCGCTCATTTCGTCGAGTTCGACGACGCCGTGGCGCAGGTGCTCCTGCCGATGGGCGTGAACTTCTCCGTCGGGTTGGGTGACACGCGGGAACGTGCCGAGGCCTCGCACGAGGCCGGCGCGCGCCTGTACGACTCCATCGCCCGAGGCGAGTGAGGGGCCGGGCGGTTGGGCGCAGCCCTGTGGGCGGCTACGACGACCTGGTCTTCGCGGCAGGGGCATCGGCACCCGGTGTGAGCTGGTCGTGCCTTCCCAGTGCCGCGACCTCCCGTTCGAGGGACGGAACCGCCCGGGCCGCGAAGCGCCGCGCCCAGGGCCAGGCCAGCGGTGAATTCAGCGCTCCCTTGGCCCAGTTGGCCACGGCGACCGCGCGCGGCACGTACACGCGGCTGCGTCGGCGCGCGAGCCCGTCGACGATCGCGGCGGCCGCCCGGTCGGCGCTCGTGGTGACGTTGCCCGGATAGGGCAGCCGGTTGCGCAGGTCCTGGAACGAGGGGAGGTCCTCCTGGGCGCCCCGGACGAGGTCCGTGTCGATCCAGGAGGGGTGCACCAGGCCGACCGTGACCCCGAGATGTGCCACCTCCTGGCGGTAGGTCAGGGCGAGAAGCTCTGCCGCCGCCTTGCTCGCGCCGTACGAGGCCATCGCGGCCAGCGGCATGAACGACAGCGCGGACGCCACGACCAGCACGTGACCCCGGCTGCGCTCCAGATGGGGTGTGGCGTACTTGAGGGTGCGGAACACGCCGTTCAGGTTGATGTCCATGACCCGCTCGAACGACGCCTCGTCCGTCTGCCGCACCGTCCCGTACGCCACCACGCCGGCATTGGCGACGACGAGGTCGATGCCGCCCATCTCCTCCGCCGCCGCATCGATCGCCGACCGTAGGGCGGCGCCGTCGCGCACGTCGGCCTCATGCCACGACACGGCGGGGCCGAGGTCCTCGGCGAGGTCGCGCAACCGATCGGGTTCCAGTCCGATCACGGTCACGCGAGCCCCTCGGGCGGCGGCCAGTCGGGCCACCTTCTCGCCGATGCCGCGTGCCGCTCCGGTGACAACCAGCCTTCTGCCCTGCACGTCACGTTTCATGGCGGCAACATAACTTCGTTATTGATGGAACACAAGAGACCGCGCACCGGCCCCTGCTCGGTTTACCTGCTGGGTCTCACGACTGGACGAACCTATGCTGGCCGTCATGAGACGGACATCCTTTGCGCAGTGGCCCTGCTCCATCGCGCGGACCATGGACCTGCTCGGGGACTGGTGGACGCCGTTGGTGCTGCGCGAGGCGTTCTACGGGATCCGGCGGTTCGACGCGTTCCAGGAGTCGCTGGGGATCGCCCGTAACACTCTGGCGGACCGGCTGCGCCGGCTGGTGGAGGAGGGGCTGCTGGAGAAGCGGCCGTACCAGACGGAGCCGGTCCGCTACGACTACGTGCTCACCGAGAAGGGGCGCGACTTCTTCGGCGTGCTGCTGGTCATGAACCGGTGGGGAGACCGCTGGCTGGCCGGTGAAGCGGGCCCGCCGGTGGCGATGCGTCACGAGGTGTGCGGGCAGCAGACTCATGCCGAGGTGGTGTGCGCCGCCTGCGGCGAGCCCATGACCGCGGACAACACCCGCCCCCGGATGGGCCCCGGCTATCCACCGCAATTGGCCGAACGGCCGGATGTGCGAGAGCGATTCGAGGGCTGAATCGGTACCCCTGTGGCCGTCATGCCACCTTGACAAGTAAGTCTATCTACGCAACTTTACTGGTCAGATGCTCATGTGGGCACGTTGACGGGCAGGGAGGCTGCGGGATCATGGAGTGGACGGGCGCGCGCTATGCGGACAGGCCGACGGCCGAGGTCCACACCTGGATCGCCGCCACGCCGGCACAAGTATGGGCGCTGGTGTCCGACATCGAGCTGATGCCGCGCATGAGTCCCGAGTTGCAGTCGGTGGAATGGCTGGACGGCAGGAGCGGCCCTGCTCAAGGAGCCCGGTTCGTCGGCCGGAGCAAGCACGAAGCGTTGGGGGAGTGGGCCACCACGTCCCACATCGTCGAGCACAAGCCGCCGAGCGTGTTCGCCTGGGCGGTCGAGGATCCGCAACACCCCACGGCCCTGTGGCGGTTCACCCTGAAGCCGGAGGGCGGCGGCACACTGCTGCGGCAGTGGATGCAGATGGGGCCGGCCCGCTCTGGTCTCTCCTTCGCCATCGATCGCATGCCGGAGAAGGAGCAGAAGATCGTCTTCGTGCGCATGCGGGAGTTCGAGGCCAACATGACCACCACCCTCGAAGCGATCAAGAAGCTGGCCGAGAGTGCCCAGCGCCCAGGAGAGGCGAGTCTCTGATGCGTACGTCCACCACGATCGAAGCCTCCGGGGGTGACTGGAGCGAGATCGTCGACTACGTCACCGAGGCGGAGAAACTCGGCCTGGACATCTGCTGGGTCGCGGAGGCCTGGGGTTCCGAGGCGCCGTCACCCTTGGGCTACCTCGCCGCGAAGACCGAGCGCATGCTGCTCGGCTCCGGAATCATCCAGCTCGGCACGCGCACGCCGATGGCCATCGCCCGCGCCGCCATCACGCTGTCCCAGATCTCCCAGGGGCGCTTCCTCCTGGGGCTCGGCCCCTCCGGACCGCAGGTGATCGAAGGGCTGCACGGCGTCCCCTTCGACCGGCCGCTGTCGCGGATGCGCGAGACCGTCGAGATCGTGCGGCAGGCCGCGACCGGGGAGAAGGTCTCCTACGCGGGGCGGGAGTTCCAGATCCCGCTGCCGGGCGAGGCGAAACCGATGCGGCTGTCGATGCGCGCCGAGCACGACATCCCCGTATACCTGGCGACGCTTTCGCCGAAGATGCTGCACCTGACCGGCGAGATCGCCGACGGTTGGCTGGGCACCAGCTTCGTTCCGGAGGGCGCCAAGGAGGCGTACTTCGACCATCTGGACCAAGGGCTGGCCGCTGCTGGTCGCAAGCGATCCGATCTGACCATCTGCCAGGGCGCCGAGGTCGCCTTCGCGGACGACGAGGACGCGCTGCGTGCCATGGTGGCCGGACGGAAGAAGGAACTGGCCTTCAGCCTCGGCGGCATGGGCTCCGCGACCACGAACTTCTACAACAAGGCCTACAGCCGTCAGGGTTGGGCCGAGGTGGCGGCCGAGGTCCGGACGCGCTGGCAGGCAGGGGACCGGGACGGCGCGGCCGGCCTGGTCACCGACGAGATGGTGCTGGCGACCACGCTGATCGGAACCGAGGACATGGTGCGCGAGCGGCTGCGCGTGTGGCGCGACGTCGGAGTCGACACCGTTCGCTTCTACCCCGCCGGTGAGACCCTCGACGCCCGACTCGCCACCCTGGGCCGGGCCATCGAGCTGGTCCGCGACATCGAGGACGAGGCGGCACGGTAGCGAGAGACGATGGCGGACGAGGCGGCACGGTAGCGACAGGCGGCGGGGGTCGAGGCGGCACGGTAGCGACAGGCGGCGGGGGCCGAGGCGGACCGTCATGCGCCTGTCGCCGTCCCGCAGGCCCCGGTTCAGGTCGACCGGGCGCTGATGCCGTCGGCCGCCAGGCCGGACATCAGCAGCGTGATCGCATGGAACGTCCTGTTCAGGGCGTCCTCACGGTCCGCCGCGGCGGCGATGATCTGGTTGCCCTCGCACAGGCCGGCCAGCAGCAGCCGGGCGACCGTCTCGACGGGAACGTCCGGTTTCAGTTCACCGCGTTCGGCCACAGCGGTCAGCAGCCGTTCGATCGTCGGCTGGGCGACGGTGTCGTTGATGTGCCGGTACTGCGCTCCCAGCACCGACGGCGCCTGGGCCATCAGCTCCCGGTGCAGGGGGTCGTCGATGGTTCGCCGCAGGAAGGTGTGCGTGAGGTTGGCGACCGCGGCCATGGCGAACTGGTCCCCTGTCGCACGGATCGCCCCGGACGTCACGTCCGCCAGGACGCCGACCTGCTGAATCAGCTCCGTGTAGAGCTCGGCGAACATCGCCTTCTTGTCCGGGAAGTGGTGGTAGAAGGTGCCCTTGCTCACCAGCGCCGCCCCGGTGATGGCCTCGACCGACGTGTCCGCGAACCCGTTGTCCACGAACAGCTTCCGTGCGGCCGCCACCAGGTCCGCCCGGGTCTGCTCCGCATACATCTGTCGTCGGTTTGGCCCTCGCATGCGACCATCGTATATTCAATGACCCTGGGTCAATGAATGACTCACGGTCAGTCGACCGATCGTCCTGAGAGTGCCCTCCGGAAGGCAGGCGGAGCCGTGGAAAAGCGCAGGATCGTGTTGCTGGGTGCGACGGGGTACACCGGGCAGCGTGTGCTCCGGGAACTGCTCGTACGAGGGGAGAAGCCGACCCTGGCCGGGCGGAGCCGGACCAGGATGCTGACCTTGGCCGACCGCTTCGAGGTGGAACTGCCGATGGCCGAGCTCGACGTCACCTCGCAGGCCGACCTCACGCGCCTCCTGGAGCCCAGCGATGTCGTCGTCTCCACGGTCGGGCCGTTCATGCGGCTCGGAATGGCCACTGTCACGGCTGCCGCGCGGGCGGGGGCACACTACTTCGACTCGACGGGGGAGGGAACCTTCGCCCGCCGCGTCCTCCTTGAGCTGGACTCCGTCGCGGCCGTCCGGGGAGCGACCCTCGTGCCCGCGTTCGGCTACGACTACGTGCCGGGCAACCTCGCCGGCGCGCTCGCCCTGACGCGGGCGGGCGAGCGGGCACGCCATGTGGAGACCGGCTACTTCATCACCCGTTCCGGACGCGGCGACGAGCTGCTCTACCGGAGCACCCTGCGCGACGCGTACACCCTGACCACGGGAGGAACACGTCAGACGCTGGTCAGTGCGGCGGCCGAGGACGGGTTCGCCTACCGCAGCCCACGCCCCTGGGCTTTAGCCCGTGTGGTCGACGAGCGCGCCGCGAAGCGGGTGCGCACCTTCTACTACGGCGGTGTGAGACGTACGGCCATGACCGTTCCGGGCACGGAGCATCTCGGACTGCCGGAGGTCTTCCCTCAGCTGGAGAGCGTCGAGGTGGGCCTGGGGTGGCTCGGACGATGGACGCGGCCGGTGCAGATCGCCGCCATGCTCCAGGCACCCTTGCTGCGTTCGGCGAAGGTGCGGGCCGCTCTGGCGGGGTGGTCCGATCGGCTCCCGGGATCGCAGCGCGAGCCGGACCGGGATGGCCGTTCACTGGTGATCGCCGTCGCCCGCGACGGCCAAGGCCGGCCCCTGGCCACGACCGCCCTCACTGGACCCGACCCGTACGAGATGACGGGATCCCTTCTGGCGTGGGGCGCCGCCCACGCGGCACAGCCGGATGCCGTCCTCAAGCCCGGTGCACACGGCCCGGTCGCCGCCTTCGGCCTCGACACCCTCGGGCTCGGTGCCGCCGAGGCCGGAGTACACGAAGTCGACGGGGCGTCGGCCCGCCGTCGATGATGGCTGGGCGGGCATAGATCACGGCGTCGAGGCGCTGAAGCGAACGAACGGAGGCCGCTGCAGAGGTGGTGGGACATGTCGTCGCGTGGTGGTCGCGATGCCCGACATGCGTCCTCTACCGGTTTTTCTGCGGCGGGTGGTGGCGGAAGCCGCCGCTGTTGAGTTGATGAACAGGTTGTTCGATCGGGAGCGAGTCGGCCCCTCGCGGGAGCCGGCCGCCCCAGTGGAAAGGAAGCCGTCCATGGACGAGCAGGGTGAGCGCTTCGACGTCGTCGTACTCGGCGCCGGCCCCGGCGGATACGTAGCCGCCATCAGGGCCGCCCAACTGGGCAAACGTGTCGCGGTCGTCGAGGAGAAGTACTGGGGCGGCGTCTGCCTGAACGTGGGCTGTATCCCCACCAAGGCCCTGCTGCGCAACGCCGAGCTTGCGCACATCTTCACGCGTGAGGCGAAGACCTTCGGCATCAAGGTCGAGGGCGAGGTCTCCTTCGACTACGGGGAGGCCTTCCGCCGCAGCCGGAAGGTCGCGGACGGCCGGGTCAAGGGCGTCCACTACCTGATGAAGAAGAACAAGATCACGGAGATCAGCGGTCGCGGCACGTTCGTCGACCCGCACACGCTCCAGGTGGCCGACTACGACGGCAACACCCGCACCATCGGCTTCGATCACTGCATCATCGCCGCCGGCGCGACGCCGAAGCTCCTTCCCGGCACCCGCCGGACCTCCCGCGTCGTGACGTACGAGGAGCAGATCCTCGCCGAGGACCTGCCGCAGTCGATCGTGATCGCCGGCGCCGGGGCCATCGGCGTCGAGTTCGCCTACGTGCTGCACAACTACGGCGTGAAGGTCACCGTCGTCGAGTTCCTGGACCGGATCGCCCCGCTGGAGGACGTCGAGGTCTCCGCCGAACTGGCCAAGCAGTATAGGAAGTTGGGCATCGACGTCCTCACCTCCACCCGTGTCGAGTCGATCGACGAGTCCGGCCCGCAGGTCCGCGTCACGGTCACCGGCAAGGACGGTGCCCAGCAGGTCCTGGAGGCCGACAAGGTCCTGCAGGCGATCGGCTTCGCGCCGAACGTCACCGGCTACGGCCTGGAGAACACCGGCGTACGCGTCACCGAGCGCGGCGCGATCGACGTCGACGGGCGTTGCCGCACCTCCGTCCCGCACATCTACGCCATCGGGGACGTCACCGCGAAGCTGATGCTCGCGCACGCCGCCGAGGCCATGGGCGTGGTCGCCGCCGAGACGATCGCGGACGCGGAGACCATGGAGCTGGACTACGTGATGATCCCGCGGGCCACCTTCTGCCAGCCGCAGATCGCCAGTTTCGGCTACACCGAGGCGCAGGCGAGGGAGAAGGGGTTCGACGTCCAGGTGGCGAAGTTCCCGTTCACCGCGAACGCCAAGGCCCACGGCCTGGGCGACGCGAGCGGCTTCGTGAAGCTGATCAGCGACGCCAAGTACGGCGAGCTCCTCGGCGGCCACCTCATCGGCCCCGACGTCACCGAACTCCTCCCCGAACTGACCCTGGCCCAGCAGTGGGACCTCACGGTCCACGAGGTCGCCCGCAACGTCCACGCCCACCCCACCCTGGGCGAAGCGGTCAAGGAAGCCGTCCACGGCCTCGCGGGCCACATGATCAACATGTAGCGGGGCGCTCGGCTCGACGGCAACAGGGCCCGTTGGTGCTCGGATCGTTTCGCGATTCGAGCTGCCAAGGGGCCCTGAGCCGTTGTCAGGGGCGCCGGGGGAGCGGGAGTTCAGCCCTCGCCGGATGGCCGGGTGGGGCTTCGGGCAACACGCCGGCGACGTAGGGACGTTGTCGTCGCGCCGGACCATTGAGACGGTCGCGGTGAGACGCCGGCGGCGCGGGTCGGGTCCAGGCACGCGTCCAGTCGGTGCGGGCCTGGTCGGTGTGCCGGCGGAGCTCAGCGGAACCGCCAATGGAATATCGCCCCGCGCTGGACCGCGCACCGTGCGGGTGCCATGGCGTGATCCCGTCGGAAGTTGGCATTCGTGCCATGGTGGTGCGTCGCGGTGGCAGCCACTCTGGACGCACGAGGAACACCGCCACCCTGCTGGCCTCGGTCAAGTGCCCATGGTTTCCCCGCGCCACACCGGGCACGCGGGGCCAGGCCGTCGTGGACCTCTTCCGGGTGCGGGACGGGAGGATCGTCGAGCACTGGGATGTCGTGCAGGACATGCCGGAGGCCTCGGCCAACGACAACACGATGTTCCGGCATCCGTCGGCGCGCTGAGACCGCCGCAGCTGCGGCGCTCCCCCGGAAAATTCTCTCCGGGGAGCATCGCGGGTTTGCTGTCACCATAAGGATTGAGGAGCGTCCAGTTTTAGTGCTGCTGATATAGTTCGCGTTATGGATGGCAGTATATATGTGGGAAATGCGGGCAAGGACGCGCCGTTGGATCGCGGATGGATTCTTGGCCATTTCAAGGACGTCGACGATCCTCGTCACACCGGCGCGGTGGAGGTTAAATGGGGCGTTCATCCACGCGGTGACCAGCGGCTGGAGTGGGTGAGAGGTGAAGCGCGAACTGCCCTCTTGGTGCTCATCAGTGGCAGGTTTCGCGTGGATTTCCCGGGACGCAGCGTTCTTCTGGAACAGCAGGGGGATTACGTTGTCTGGGGTCGCGGTGTCGATCACTCGTGGTTCGCGGAAGAGGAATCCGTATTGCTGACGGTTCGATGGCCCTCGATATCCGGTTATGCGGTGACGCGGGAATAGGGAACGGGCCCGGGTTTTCTCCCATGCTGGTCATCGCCGGTTTGGACGAAGGCTCCGGCCGACCGTATGTGGTCGGCCGGAACCGTCCCGGCGGGACGGACAGCGTTCGTCACGTGGAGGTCGCCTCGGATCTGTCGCATGAGCTTCACAGGGCCTGGGCGAGGCGGTGGTAGGCGGCGTTCCAGCGGACTTCCTTGGCGAACTGCTCGATGCTGGTGTTCTCGTCGATGGTGAGCAACTCGACGCCGGTCATCGCGGCGTAGTCGGTCAGGGTCTCGATGTCGACCGCCGAACTGAGCACGGTGTGGTGCGGGGCGCCCGCGAGAAGCCAGCTCTCGGCGGACTCGGCGAGAGAGGGACGCGNACTCGACGCCGGTCATCGCGGCGTAGTCGGTCAGGGTCTCGATGTCGACCGCCGAACTGAGCACGGTGTGGTGCGGGGCGCCCGCGAGAAGCCAGCTCTCGGCGGACTCGGCGAGAGAGGGACGCGGCTTCCAGACGGCGCGGGCGACGGGCAGGCGGCGCAGGGGCTCGCTGGGGACGATCACGTCGACGGTGTTGGCGGTGAGGCGGAAGCGGTCGCCGAGGTCGGAGAGGCCGACGACGACGGCGGGTCCTTCGGCGGCGTTGAAGACGAGGCGGACGGGGTCCTCACGGCCGCCGTGCGGACGGGGTCCTCACGGCCGCCGATGGACAGGGGGTGGATCTCGCAGCTGGGGCGGGCGGCGGCGATGGAGGGGCAGACCTCCAGCATGTGGGCGCCCAGGACGCGTGGGGTGCCGGGGCCGAGGTGG